>JBFLKL010000135.1:0-2608 GCA_040883175.1 Synechococcaceae cyanobacterium
GCAGTAGCGGCCGGCGCTGTAGCGCTCCAGGTTGTCGCGGTTGAAGATGTAGGGCTTGCCGCTGAAGCTGCTGGCCACCCACTGCCAGCTGAGGTTGTTGCTGGCCGGGTCGCCGTCGAGCAGGTGCCGCAGGAACCAGGCGGCACCGGCCTGCCAGCGCACCCGGCGCCAGTGCACCAGATAGCTCGCCAGCCACATCCGGGCATGGTTGTGCAGCCAGCCCGTGGCGATGAGCTCACCGGCAAAGGCGTCGATGCACACCAGGCCGGTGCCGGCGGCGGCCACATCGGCGGGCAGGTCGGCGGCATAGCTGGCCGGGTGATGACCGGTCTTGAGCGGCTCGAGGTCGCTCCAGATGCCATCCCCCAACACCAGCCAGAGCCGCTGCCAGTAGTCGCGCCAGCCCAGCTCGCTGATCAGCTTGCCGGCGATGCGCCGCCCCTCGGCCTGGCGCTCCGGCTGGCCGTAGCCGCGCTCCCGCAGCCAGGCGAACACGGCCTCGCGCACCTCCGCCAGTGTGAGCACCCCGTGGCGGATGTAGGGCGAGAGGCGGGTGACGGCGCCGTCGAGGTGGTTGCGGCTGGCGCCGTAGGCCAGCGGGTCGATCGCCTCCAGCCGGCGTTCCGCTTGCCTGCGGCCGCCGGTCGCGGCGATGGGGCGTGGGGTCATGGTGGAGCGGCTCCGGCGACCGCAGGCGCTGCGGGAGAATCACCCGATCGCAACCGGCTCCCCATGCTCCTCGATCTGCGCGGCAAGAAGGCCCTGGTCACCGGCATCGCCAACAACAAGTCGATCGCCTGGGGCATTGCCCAGCAGCTGCACGCGGCGGGCTGTGAGCTGGGGGTCACCTATCTGCCGGATGAGAAGGGGCGCTTCGAGGGCAAGGTGCGCGACCTCACCGCGCCGCTGGCGCCCACGCTGTTCGAGCCCCTCAACGTGCAGGACCCCGCCCAGATCGAGGCGGTGTTCCAGAAGGTGGCCGAGCAGTGGGGCGCCATCGATGTGCTGGTGCACTGCCTGGCCTTCGCCGGCAAGGAGGAGCTGATCGGCGACTACAGCGCCATCAGCCCGGAGGGCTTCGCCCGCGCCCTGGAGGTGAGCGCCTATTCGCTGGCGCCCCTGTGCCGGCATGCCAAACCCCTCTTCAACCAGGGCGGCAGCGTGATCACACTGACCTATCTGGGCGCCGAGCGGGCCATCCCCAACTACAACGTGATGGGCGTGGCCAAAGCCGCCCTGGAGGCCTCGGTGCGCTACCTGGCCGCCGAGCTGGGCCCCGAAAAGCAGGTGCGCGTGAACGCCATCAGCGCCGGTCCGATCCGCACCCTGGCGAGCTCGGCGATCGGCGGCATCCTCGAGATGATCCACAACGTCGAGGAGAAGGCCCCGCTGCGCCGCACGGTGACCCAGGAGGAGGTGGGCGGCACCGCCGCGTTCCTGGCCAGCCCGCTGGCCTCGGGCATCACCGGCCAGGTGATCTACGTGGACGCCGGCTACTGCATCACCGGGATGTGAGGGAGGGCCACTCAGGCCAGAGCGACCCGATGGGCATCGCTGGTGAGATTGCCGGCCGTGCCGGCCTCCTGGATCAGCAGACGCAGCACATGCCAGGGCAGCGCGATGGCCTCGTCGCCGTTGAAGGTGGCCTCCAGCCAGGTCCTGGCCTGAGCGTGCGCAGGAACCTCCTGGAGCGAGGCACAGAGCCAGAGGCTGGTGTCAATGAGGATCACCGGCCCTGGCGCAGCTTCTCGATCAAAATCTCATCCTCGAGGGCTGCTGCCAGCTGATTGGCATTGGTGAGATCCACCCCCCGGTGCGAGGGCGCCGATGGAAAAGCTTGGGCAGCGATAAGGCTCCCGGCGAGGGGAGACGGGCTGACTGAGACCGGCCCGCAGGGCCTCGTTCACCACCTGCTTGAAGGGCTTGCCGGTGTCGAGGGCCTTCTGGCGCAGCTGGCGCAGCAGGGCATCGTCGATGGTGAGCGTGGTGCACATGACATCAAGATGCATCCGCTCCAGGCATCATGGCATCACTCAGGGTGCGGCCCGATCCGCAAGCCGGCGCGCCCGGCCATCGGCGGGATTCTCGAGGGACCCACAACGTGGAGGAGAAGGCCCCCTGCGCCGCACGGTGACCCAGGAGGAGGAAGGCGGCGTGGATCAGACAGGTGTCGTGCGGATCGATCTCAGGGCAAGGGATCTTACCTGTCCCGACATGGGAACGCGAGATAGATATGTATCGAATAACACCAAACAGTGACGCTTCTGCACCGGCTCCACGCCGGGGATGGTCGCAGCTCTAGACCCAAGGGAGATCGGGCTCCTTCCTGGGAGCTGCAAGCCATGACAACCCCCGCCACAGTTCTCTATGTAGACCAGACCACAGGCAACCAGTACGACGAGACAGATCCGAACGACACGCTCCTGACGGCGTGGGGCTTGGCAACGCCCACCGACTTCGCATCCAAGACCCAGAGCTTCGGCCAGCCCTCCGACTCCATCAGTTTCCAGCTGCAGAACAGCGCCAGCACAGACACCGGCCTGACCTCCCTGGACGGATCCAAGATCCTGCTCAGTGAGGCCAAGACGGCCGACAACGGCGACACCTA
>JBFLKL010000011.1:0-4194 GCA_040883175.1 Synechococcaceae cyanobacterium
ACATTTGGCGCAATCAGCGACGTCTCAGGTCTTTCTCGGACTCATTCCACCCGAGCAGAGAGGCCTCGAAACCCCTGTGATCGCTTGTGCCGCAAGGGAAATGCCCTGCAGTCCAACGGATCTCAAAACATGGGTCGCCTGAGATTCGAACTCAGGACCAATCGGTTAAAAGCCGAGTGCTCTACCGCTGAGCTAGCGACCCGCGCCCATCGGGCACCGGGAGACCGTATCACCCGAAGGCGGCCGCTTCCAAGCAGCTGCGGAGGGAGAATGGCGGGTCGCCAGCAGCCTTCGCTCCATCCGCCATGGGCCCAGCCGCCTCCGCCGGAATGCCAGCCGCCCCCTGGCCGGAGCCACAGGTGCATGCCGACGCCTGGGTGGCGGACTCGGCTGTGCTGATCGGCGATGTGCGCCTCGCGGCCGGGGCCTCTCTCTGGCCCACGGCCGTGGCCCGCGGCGATGTCTGCCCGATCGTGATCGGCACGGGCAGCAATGTGCAGGATGGCGCGGTGCTGCACGGCGACCCCGGCCAGCCTGTGCTGATCGGCGCCGATGTGACCATCGGCCATCGGGCCGTGGTGCATGGCGCCACCCTGGAGGATGGCTGCCTGATCGGCATCGGCGCCGTGGTGCTCAACGGGGTGACCGTGGGGGCGGGGGCCCTGGTGGCGGCGGGAGCGGTGGTGACCCGCGACGTCCCCCGCGGGGCCCTGGTGATGGGGGCACCGGCCCAGGTGAAGCGGGAGCTCAGCGCCGAGGCCGTGGCCGACCAGCGGGACCACGCCCGCCGCTACCGCCGGCTGGCCATGGTGCATGCCGGTCGCAGCAGCGATACGGGATTTGGGCCGTTGTGATTGCCAAACACTGCGGGCAGCGCCGCAACACCCGGGGCTGTCCGTAGGATCGCGCCACCCTTTCCCCGCCCTCCCATGGACCTCCGGCTGGTGCTGGTTGCCGCTCCGATCCTTCTGGCCGCCGCCTGGGCCGTGTTCCACATCGGCCGGGCAGCCGTGGGTCAGCTGCAGCTGATGATCAAGCGCGCCCGCGCCTGAGTTCTCCTTGAACCTGCTGGTGATCGGTGCCGGCCTCGCCGGCACCGAGGCGGCCTGGCAGATCGCCCGGGCCGGACTGCCGGTGCGTCTGCTGGAGATGCGGCCGCTGCGGCGCTCCCCGGCCCACCACAGTGGCGAGTTCGCCGAGCTGGTGTGCAGTAACAGCTTCGGGGCCCTCAGCAGCGACAGGGCTGCCGGCCTGCTGCAGGAGGAGTTGCGGCGACTGGGCTCTGTGGTGATCGGCACCGCCGATGCCCATGCCGTGCCAGCGGGGGGCGCCCTGGCGGTGGACCGGGGCAGCTACAGCGCGGCGCTCACCGCAGCGCTGGAACGGCATCCCCTGGTGACGGTGGAGAGGCGCGAAGCAACGGAACTCCCCGACCCGGGTGAGATCGCCGTGCTGGCCACCGGCCCACTCACCTCCGAGCCCCTGGCCGAGCAGCTGCGCGCCTTCACCGGCCGGGCCGACTGCCATTTCTTTGATGCGGCCAGCCCGATCGTGGCCGGGGAGAGCATCGATCTCTCGCTGGCCTTCCGCGCCTCCCGCTACGACAAGGGCGACGCCGATTACATCAACTGCCCCATGGACAGGGAGCAGTACCTCGCCTTCCGCGAGGAGCTCCTGAACGCCGAACAGGCCGAACTCAAGGATTTCGAGCAGGAGAGCGCCCACTTCTTCGAGGGTTGCCTGCCGATCGAGGAGCTGGCCCGCCGCGGCGAAGACACGATGCGCTACGGACCTCTGAAGCCGATCGGCCTCTGGGATCCACGCTGGGGCGACGTGAACGACCGCGAGGTGCGCCGGGCCCGGAGGGCCTACGCGGTGGTGCAGCTGCGCCAGGAAGACAGGGACGGCAGGCTCTGGAACCTGGTGGGCTTCCAGACCAACCTCAGATGGGGCGAGCAGAAGCGGGTGCTGCGGCTGATCCCGGGCCTGGAGAACGCCGAGTTCGTGCGCTTCGGGGTGATGCACCGCAACACCTTCCTGGAATCACCCCAGCTGCTCGATTCCACCCTGCAGTTCCGCCGCCGGCCCACGCTGCTGGCCGCCGGACAGATCACCGGCACCG
Source organism: Synechococcaceae cyanobacterium (assembly GCA_040883175.1). Taxonomy (GTDB): domain Bacteria; phylum Cyanobacteriota; class Cyanobacteriia; order PCC-6307; family Cyanobiaceae; genus NIES-981. Next base: position 2,123 of record JBFLKL010000011.1, read on the forward strand.
AGGGCTACGCGGCGGCAGTGGCCGGGGGATGGCTGGCCGGCACCAACGCCGCGCGGCTGGCGCTGGGCCAGCAGCCGATCAGCCTGCCGCCCACCACCATGATCGGCGCCCTCACCCACTTCATCGCCGAGGCTCCCTGCGGCGGCGGTGGCAAGCGGGGCGGTTTCCAGCCCATGCCGCCCAACTTCGGCCTGCTGCCCGAACTGCCGGAGCGCATCAAGGGCAAGCGCGAGCGCTACGGCGCCTACCGCGACCGGGCCCTGGCCGATCTGGAGCCCTTCCGGCCATGACCAGCTCGACACGGCGGATTGAGCAGGCCTCCCTGCGGGTGGGCGTGATCGGCAACGTGATCGGCGCAGTCGCCGGCATCGCCGTGTATCAGCTGTCCGGGTCGAAGGCCCTGCTGCTCGATGGGCTCTATTCGGCAGTCATGTGCGGCACGGGGCTGGTGGCCATGCGGATCAGCGCCAACGCCGTGCGGCCAGCCTCCCGCACCTACCCCTACGGCTATGCCGGGCAGGAGACCCTCTACGTGCTCTTCCGCTCCCTGGTGCTGATCGGGGTGATCGGCGTTGCTGTGGTGCAGGCCGCCCTGGCACTCCTCTCCTACGCCCGGGGGGAGCCGGCGGACCCCCTGGTGCTGGCCCCGGTGGCCTGGTACACGGTGTGCATGGCGGCCCTGTGCATGGGCCTGGCCTGGCGCCACCGGCGCGACTGGATCCTCACCCAGCGCTGCAGCGACGTGCTCAACAGCGAAGTCCAGGAGGCGGTGCTGGATCTGAAGCTCACCCTGGTGGCGGGCCTGGCCCTGCTGAGCACCCCCCTGCTGCAGGGCACTCCACTGGCCGTGCTCGTGCCGATCACCGATCCGCTGCTGGTGCTGGCGTTGTGTGTGGGCGTGATCCGCGAGCCGGTGGGCACCTTCCTGGCGGCCCTCAGCGAGGCCGCCGGCGCAGCCTGTGACCAGGAACTGATCGCCCAGGTGCGTTTCGGCATCGAGGAGCTGCTGCGCTCCCTGTCCTTCCGGCTGCTCGACCTCACCGTGCTGAAGACAGGCCGCACCTATCTGGTTGTGGTGTACGTGAACCCGAGCCGGCCCCTGGATGCGCCCGCCTTCGACCTGCTGCGCGAACGGGTGCAGCAGCGTTGCCAGGGACTGCTCGGCGCTCCCCTGTTCTGCGAGGTGATCCCCACCGCCCAGGGCCCGTTCGAGGCGGGGGGCCACGACCTCACCCATCCCGGTCCCTAGGGTCGGCCCCTGCCCCTCCATCCGCCCCGGTGACCCCAACCCCAACGGCCCCCGGCCTGAGCGAGAGCCCGAGTCGTGCCCCCACGGCCCCGGATGGGCGGATCTGGGACGTGGTGGTGATCGGCAGCGGCATCGGCGGGCTGGTGACCGCCAGCCAGCTGGCGGCAAAGGGAGCCGAGGTGCTGGTGCTGGAGCGCTACCTGATCCCGGGAGGGAGCGGGGGCAGCTTCCGGCGCGAGGGCTACACGTTTGACGTGGGCGCCTCGATGATCTTCGGCTTCGGGGAGGAGGGCCACACCAACCTGCTCACGCGCGCCCTGGCCGACGTGGGCCAGCGCTGTGAGACGGTGCCGGATCCGGCCCAGCTCGCCTACCACCTCCCCGGTGGCCTGGAGGTGGCTGTGGCTCGGGATTACGAGCGCTTCATCGCCGATCTCACGGCCCTCTTCCCCCACGAGGCCAGGGGGATCCGCGCCTTCTACGACACCTGCTGGCAGGTGTTCCGCTGCCTTGACGCGATGCCGCTGCTGTCGCTCGAGGATCCGGCCTATCTGGCCAAGGTGTTCTTCAGAGCCCCCCTGGCCTGCCTGGGGCTGGCGCGCTGGCTGCCCGTGAACGTGGGCGCTGTGGCGCGCCGGCACATCGGCGATGAACAGCTGCTGAAGTTCATCGACATGGAGTGCTTCTGCTGGTCGGTGATGCCGGCCGATCTCACGCCGATGATCAACGCCGGCATGGTGTTCTCCGACCGCCACGCCGGCGGCATCAACTACCCCCGCGGCGGCGTCGGCACGATCGCCGAGAAGCTGGTGGCGGGCCTGGA
>JBFLKL010000136.1:0-4578 GCA_040883175.1 Synechococcaceae cyanobacterium
CGTGAGCGCCAGACGCAGCGCCCTGTCGTCGATCAGGATCACGCTCAGTCCCGCCTGCCCCAGCACCAGGCGCCGACACTGCTCCAGCAGGTGCTGGCCGAAGTGGGGGCTGTTGGGCAGGGGTTGCCGCAGGGGGGCGAACAGTGGCAGGGGGTCGGCCAGGGGCGGGTCCCCCAGATCCACGCACACCTGGGGAGTGAGACCCAGCTCCTGACCCGCCTGACGGGCCGGGCCGAGCTGGCCGATCACCACGGCGCCGCGGTTCTCCAGGAGACCTTCGAGCACCTGCAGGGGGTCCAGGGGCTGGCGGTGCAAGGTCCACTGCAGCAGCCGGGGATCGCGCTGAGCCCAGCTGGTCCAGCGCCGATCGGTGCTGGCCAGCCAGCGGGGCCAGGGCTGGGGGAGGGGCCCCAGCAGGGCCAGCAGCTGCCGCAGGGGGGCTTCGTCCTCCTCCGCCAGGTGCACCAGGCCTCCGGGGCTGGGGGGATGCCGCAGGACCCGGCGACTGAGCCTGCCGTGGAGCTCCAGCACGGAGGCGGCCGCGCTTGGTTGGGCGCGCTGCAGCTGGTCCCAGTGGCTGGGCTCCAGGCGGATCGCCAGGGCCTCCCGGAGGCGGGTATCGAGCTGCTCGGCCTCGGGGATCACCAGCTGGCGGTCCGCCAGGCCCCGCCGCTGCCAGGCCTCCACCAGCTGACGGTGACTGAGCAGCCAGACCCTGGCTTCGCCGGGATCGTCCCCCTCCAGGCAGGGCAGGGCCAGGCCGGGGTCTGCCGTCATCAGCCGCGGCAGCTCCAGTTGCAGCAGCCGCTGGCGCAGGGGCTCGCTCACCACCACCGCCAGGCGGCTGTCGCTGAGCGCCAGGGGCACGAGCAGGCTGATCAGCCAGCTCGGGTCAGTGCCTGGTGCCAGGCGCACCAGGGTGTGGTCGCGCCGACGCAGGCTGCGTCCCACCAGGCGGCTGAGGGTGAGGTGATGGGGCCAGCGCTCCCTGCCCTCGCGCTGCAGCAGTGCCTTGAGCTGGTGGTGGGCGCGGGCTTCGAGCATCCGCCGTCAGCCGGTGCCCGTGAATCGTAGGAAGCTGGCCGCAGGGCACTGCAACAGCGATGACAACTCCCGCTTCCTCCACTGCAGCCCCACCGCTCACGCTGCCAGGCCTGGAGGGCCCGATCGGCCTCGTGGGCCTGGGCCTGATCGGCGGCTCCCTCGGGCTCGATCTGCAGGAGCACGGACTGCAGGTGCGCGCCCTGGTGCACCGTCCCGGCACCGCCGAGCGGGCGCGCCAGCGTGGTCTGGCCCAGGTGGTGGACACCGACCCGGCGGTGCTGGCCGGCTGTCGGCTGGTGGTGCTGGCCCTGCCCCTCGATCGTCTGCTCGATCCGCCTCCTGGCCTGCTGGCCGCTCTGCCACCCCAGGCGGTGGTGACCGACGTGGGCTCGGTGAAGGTGCCGGTGCTGGACCGCTGGCGTGGCCTGCATCCCCGCTTTGTGGCCAGCCACCCGATGGCCGGCAGCGCCGAAGCCGGGGTGGAGGCCGGCCGGCCGGGGCTGTTCCGGGGCCGGCCCTGGGTGGCGACCCCGGAGGCGGGCAGCGACGCCGAAGCCCTGGCTGCCGTTCAGGTCCTGGCCGAGGCGGTGGGGGCGTGCTGGCTCACCTGCCAGGCCGCCGCCCACGACCGGGCGGTGGCCCTGGTCTCCCATCTGCCGGTGCTGGTGAGTGCCGCCCTGCTGCTGGCCGCTGAGCGGGGGACCGCCGGCGGGCCTCCTGAGTGGGGCCTCCCCGCGCTGACGCGTGCCCTGGCTTCCAGCGGCTTCGCCGACACCACGCGGGTGGGCGGGGGGAACCCGGAACTGGGGGTGCTCATGGCCCGTTGCAATCGAGAGGCCGTGGCCGAGGCGCTGGCGGGCTACCGCCACTGCCTCGATACGCTCGAGCAGCGGCTGACGATGGCGGACTGGGATGGACTGGAGGCGGAGCTGAGTCGCTGCCGGCAACTGCGGCCGGAGTTTCTCTGAAGGCCATGGATCAGGACGAGGGGGGCCGAAGGCGCCGGGGCGCGGAGTGGTTCCGGATCAGGGCTGCAGCTCCAGCCTGCGGCCCCGGTTGGCCAGCAGCTGGCGGCAGGCGGTGAGGGCCGAGAGGCTCACCCCCGCCGTGCCCTCTCCGGGATAGATGGCGTCGCCGCAGAGCCACAGGCCGGCCAGTGGCGTGCGGCTGGCCAGACCGAAGGGTCCGAAGCAGCGCGGCCGCTGCCCCAGTCCGCCCACAAAGCCGAAGGGCCGGCCGGTCCAGCGGGCAAAGCCCCGGGGTGTCGCCAGCTCGGCATGGAGCCAGTCCTCAGGCGACAGGTCCAGACCCCGCTCCAGACCCGCCTGGATCATCCGCTGGGCCTCCGCCTTGGCGAGGTCGTAGACGCTGGGTTCGCGTTCGAACCACGGTCGTGCCGGCGTGAACACGCTGGCGATGACGGTGGCCCGACCCGTCGGGGCGCGCCCGTCGCCCTCCTGACTCACCGAGACGAACAGAGGGCCGGGGTTGGTGCCGTCGAACTGGAGGTGAGCCGGGGTTGAGGCCGGGAGCGCCTGCCTCGGCACCGCCGCGTAGAGCACCAGGGCACCGGAGGGGTCGTTGAGCCCCTCCAGGCGGCGGCGGTACGACCCGGGCAGCTGGTCGCCCAGCAGCTCCGGCAGAAGCTGGGGCGGGATGGCCAGCACCACATCGCGGGCCTGGAGAAGGGCGGCGGGCCGATCCCGGCCCCTGGTCACCTTCAGCTCCCAGAGGCCTGAGCCGAGCCGTCGCAGCCCGGTGAGCCGGTGCCGCAGCCGCAGCCGGCCACCGGCCTTCTCCAGGGCCCCCTCCAGCCGTGTGCTGAGTGCCTGCATCGATCCGTGCAGGTGCCAGAGGCCCAGGGGTTCCTGGGCCACTGCCAGCACCGTGGCGCCGTAGAGGGCGGCGGTGCGGTCGGCCGGTTCCTGGGAGTAGAGCCGCAGCTGCAGATCGAGGAAGCGCCGTAGTCGCAGGTCGCCGGCACAGCCGCACAGCCGCAGCAGGTCGGCCACCGAGGCGGCGGCCAGCAGGCCCGAAGCCAGGTTGTCCGGCCCCAGGGCGCGCAGCGTCCGGGCCAGGTCCCAGGCGCTGCGGGGTGGCAGCACCGGATCACCGGCTGCAAAACGCCAGTTGGCCCGGTGCAGGCTGGAGCAGAGGTGCCAGAACCGGTCGCTGCCCGGGAAGTGCCTCCGCCGCTCCTCCTGCCAGCGCTGCGGATCCCGCCACAGATGCACCGGCTCGCCGCCGTCGTCGAGGTGCACCACGCAGGCCGGGTCGAGGGGTGTGGCCTCGGGCAGCGGCACCCCCAGATGGCGGAACAGGCGGGCGTGGCTGCCCCCAGGCTCCAGCCCCGCCACCTGGGTGGCGCCCACATCGAAGGTGTAGGGACCCCGGCGGAAGGTGCCGGCGCAGCCGCCGCTCTGGTGGTGGGCCTCCAGCAGCTCCACCGTCAGGCCTGAGCGGGCCAGCAGCGCTGCCGCTGTCAGACCGGCGATGCCTGCCCCCACCACCACCACATCCAGTTGGTCGGTCATCGTGAGCACCACCGCCGGGTCCGAGGACCGGGGGCGCCATGGTGGGGGAACGGCGGCGGGAAACGCCCTGGCGACGACGGACTCGCAGGCCTGCGCATCGGGCCATGCTGGCAAGTCCTCTCCCCCGGGCGCGTCATGAACGCCTCCCCCAACGATCTGCTCGCCCCCTGGCTTGCGGAGCGGTTGGCTGTCCGCCTGGAGGGCCTTGTGCCGGTGAGCGGCGGCTGTATCCATCGCGCCTGGTGCCTGCGACTGGTCGGTGGCCAGCGGCTGTTTGCCAAGACCAATGAGGCGTCAGCCCTGGCGATGTTCGAAGCCGAGGCCGCCGGGCTGCGGGCCCTGGCCCACTGGGCCCGTCCCCCACTGCAGGTGCCCGAGCCCCTGGCTGTCGGCCTGGCCGGCCCGCTGGCGGTGCTGGTGCTCCCCTGGCTGGAGCTCCGGGGCGGTCAGGCGGATCGCTCCAACGACTGGCGGCAACTGGGCCGCGGGCTGGCCGAACTCCACCGCCGCAGCTGTGGGGGCGAGAGCCGCGGCTATGGCTTCGAGGCTGACAATTTCATCGGTTCGGCGCCCCAGGCCAATCCCTGGCAGCCGCACTGGGCCCGTTTCTTCGCCGACTGCCGCCTGGCCCCCCAGTTCCGGCGGGCGGCGGCGGCAGGCCGTTGTCTGCGGGGCGCCGAGCAGCTGCTGGCCCAGCTGCCGGTCTGGCTGGGGCATGACTGTGAGCCGGTGCTGGTGCATGGGGATCTGTGGAGCGGCAACGCCGCTCTGCTGGCCACTGGCGGGGGTGGCGCTCTGTTCGACCCCGCCAGCCACTGGGCCGACCGGGAGGTGGACCTGGCCATGGCCAGGCTGTTCGGGGGATTTCCGCCGGCCTTCTTCGCTGGCTACGAGGAGGCGTGGCCGCTGCCGGGCGGGGCCGAGCAGCGACAGCCCCTCTACAACCTCTATCACCTGCTTAACCACGCCAACCTGTTCGGCGGCGGCTACTGGAGCCGGA
>JBFLKL010000137.1:0-6311 GCA_040883175.1 Synechococcaceae cyanobacterium
CTCTCAGCCTCGAGAAGACCGTCGTCGATGCCGATGGCGACTCCGACAGCGCCGCCGTCGATCTCTCCGGTGCCTTCTCCATCGAGGATGACGGGCCGGCATTCCTCTTCCCGGCAGGAGAGACGAGCGTGGATCTGACTTCCAACACCGGCAGCGGGGCCACCCAGACAGGCGAATTCCTCGACTGGGATCCAGGCACCGACGGCTTCCGCACGATCACCCTGGCGAACTTCAACGGCAGCGCCGATCCGGGCAATGGCGGCTTCAGTCACGAGGTCACGAGCGTCAGCGCCGGCAGCATCAGCATCGACATCAGCTACGGCGGCCAGACGATCGCCAACCACGTGTTCAACGCTGATGGCAGCGACAGCTTCACGACGTACAAGTACCAAGGCGAGGTGGTGATCGAACCCACCGACCTCGAGGCCGGCGCCGCCGTGAAGGCCGGTGGTCCCCACCCGCTGGAATTCCGCCTGTTCCCGGACCCAGAGCAGGATCTGGCGATCATGGTCACTGGCGGTACCCGCACCGCATCCCAGGACGAAACAGACCCCTTCACCGCAGGCCAGCTCAACACCAGTGCCCAGGGCTACGCCGCGGGCAACACCAACCAGAACCTGGAATTCGGCGAGGCCATCAAGTTCACCTTCACCGACTACGGCCCCTACCCCTACGACCAACTGGCCGCCGATGCCGCCACCGACTTCAAGGCTGGCACCTACAGCGATCCCGTGCTGGGCGTCGACATCGGTGCCTACAAGCCTGTGGGGGGATTCGGCTTCGACATCACCAAGCTCACCGGCGGTGCCAAGGTGGCGGATTTCATCGTCAAGGCCACCTTCAGCCTCGAAACAGGCGGACCGCAAGACGTCTACTGGCAGTTCGAGAATGTGGGCGTGGGCAAGCAGGACAACCCCAAGGTGTTCGTGGGCTACGACGCAATCACCGGCTGGACCGCCTACACGTGGAAGGACGCCAACGGCAACAGCCTGCGGGACCCCGGTGAGGTCGCGAATGGAACAGCGGCGCTGATCAATGGTGCAGTCCTGCCCGACATGATCACCGGCCTCGCCGCCGTGGAGATCTACAACAACGAGGTGGACGGCGAAACCGACACCTTCAACGTCACCAACCCCCGCTTCTACAGCCAGGGAACCCAGACCGAAATCGTGCCGGAGTTCAACTACAGCTTCGATCTGATCCTCGCCGACAGCGATTTCGACACCACCGCAGCCAGCATCACCGCCATGATCGAGGGCCAGAACACGGATCCCTTGACCAGTGAACTGCTGCTGGGGCAGTCATCGCTGTTCTGAAGCCAGCGATCAGAGGCCAGCAGGCCGATGAGGTCAGAAGTCGATCAGGGGGGCTCCACGCCCCCTTTTTTTCTGCCCACCCTCGGGCTGCTGACGCAGGCCCGGATGACAGTCACCGCCGTGCTCGGCCATGATCGAGACAGCGTGATCACGCACCATGCGCACAGGCGAGATCCACCGCGTCACCGGCGAAACCGATGTGCGCGTGCAGCTCAACCTCGACGGCACGGGCCGCTGCCAGGTGAGCACCGGCGTGCCCTTCCTCGACCACATGCTCCACCAGCTCGCCAGCCATGGCCTGCTGGACCTGGAGATCGCCGCCAGCGGCGACACCCACATCGACGATCACCACACCAACGAGGACGTGGGCATCGCCGTGGGCCAGGCGCTGGCCCAGGCCCTGGCCGACCGGCGCGGCATCCAGCGCTTCGGCCACTTCGTGGCGCCGCTGGATGAGGCCCTGGTGCAGGTGGCGCTCGACTGCTCCGGCCGCCCGCACCTGAGCTTCGATCTGGCCATTCCGGCGCAGAAGATCGGCAGCTACGACACCGAGCTGGTGAAGGAGTTCTTCGTGGCGGTGGTGAACAACAGCGGCCTCACCCTGCACATCCGCCAGCTGGCGGGGGCCAACTCGCACCACATCGTGGAGGCCTGCTTCAAGGCGTTCGCCCGCGCCCTGCGGATGGCCACCGAGATCGACCCGCGCCGGGCCGGGGCGGTGCCCAGCAGCAAGGGGGTGCTGGAGCGGGCCGGAGCGGCCTAACGCAGGCCGGGCCTGGCCCAGAGGAACAGGCCGTGGCGCTCGGCGTCGGCCATGGTCTGCTCGGCGTCGAGCAGCAGGGCGCCGCGGGCCTCCCAGGCGATGCCGGCCAGCCCGGCGGCAGCCGCCTTGGCCACGGTGACGGGACCGATGGCCGGCAGGTCCATGCGCCGGTCCTGGTTGGTCTTGGGGGCTTTGTAGAGCACGCCGGAGCGGGCGCCCTCGGGTGGCCGGTCGCGGATGCTGGCCACCCACTCGAGCATGGCGTCGGTGCCGGGCAGGGCCTCGGTGGCCAGGCACAGCCCACCGGCCACCACCGCCCCCTGGCCCACATCCACCGCCGAGATCGCCTCGACGATCTCGGCCGCCCGCTGCACATCGGCCCGATCGGTCTCGCTGGGCACGCGGCTGGCGTAGAGGCCGGGCTCGGGCAGCAGGTGCGGCGCCACCTCCTCCACACCCACCACCTCCAGCCCCAGCTCCTCGATGATCTCGGCGAGGGCCCGCAGGGAGGTGTCGTCACCCTTGCGCAGCGAGGCCAGGATGCGCGGGGCGGCCATCAGGGTGGAACCCTCGAAACGCAGCGGGTTGAGCACGCGGGGGCGCTGGAACTTGCCCACCATCACCACCTGGCGGATGCCGCGCCGCTCAAGGGAGCGGAAGAAGGAGATCGCCCGCTCGAAGTAGAACTCCTCGGCCTCCTCGAGGGCCACCTCGACGCCATGGGGGTGGCAGCAGAGGTGGGGGCGACCGGAGGCCTCCAGGGCCCGGGAGAGCATGCGTGGAAGCGCTCCGGAACCGGCAATCAGGGCGAGGGTGGGATCTCCCATCCGGGCCGGTGGCTCTGGCGGACTGTCGGGGGCAGTCAACAGCCTGGAGGCCGGCGACTGCCGGTGTCAGTGGACAGGTGGTGGGGCGTCATGACGTCCACCAGTTCGGCGCTGGCCAGGCGCCGCTCGGGCCGCTCGCCGCGCAGATCCTTGAGCAGCACCACGCCTTCGCCGGCCTCGGCGTCGCCGATCACGGCGGCGAAGCGGGCGCCGGAGCGGTCGGCGCGGCGCAGCTGCTTGCCGAAGGCCGCCCCGCTGGCATCGAGCTCCACCACCAGGCCGGCGGCCCGGCAGCGGCGGGCCAGGGGCAGGGCCTGGGCTTCGGCGGCCTGGCCGCGGCTCACCACATACAGATCCGGGGCCGGCGGGGCCAGGGGTGGCTGCTGCGCCTGACTGAGCAGCAGCACCAGCCGCTCCATGCCCAGGGCCCAGCCCACAGCCGGGGTGGGCGCGCCGCCCAGCTGCTGCACCAGGCCGTCGTAGCGGCCGCCGCCGCAGACGGTGGCCTGGGCGCCCAGCTGGCTGCTGGTGATCTCGAAGGCGGTGTGGCTGTAGTAGTCGAGGCCGCGCACCAGGCGGGGATTGAGCTCGAAGGGGATGCCCAGGGCCTCCAACCCGAGGCGCACGGCCGCAAAGCGCTCGTGGCTCTCGCCGCTGAGGGCGTCGGCGAGGGTGGGGGCGCCGGCCAGGAGGGCCTGGGTGTCGGGATTCTTGCTGTCCAGCACCCGCAGGGGGTTGGTGGCGATGCGGGCCTGGGAATCGGGATCGAGGCGCTCGCGGTGGGCCTCCAGCCAGGCCACCAGCTCGGTGCGGTAGCGGGCCCGGTCGTCGGGGCTGCCGAGGGTGTTGAGCTCCAGGGCCAGACCGCCCACGCCCAGGTCGGCGAGCAGGTCCCAGGCGATGGCGATCGCCTCCACGTCGCTGCGGGCATCGGCGAAGCCCAGCAGCTCCAGGCCGATCTGGTGGAACTGGCGCTGCCGGCCGGCCTGGGGCCGCTCGTAGCGGAACATCGGCCCGCCATACCAGAGCCGCTGGGGGCCCTGGCTGAGCAGGCCGTGCTGGATGGCGGCCCGCACCACCGAGGCGGTGCCCTCGGGCCGCAGGGTGCAGCTGCGCTCGCCGCGGTCGAGGAAGGTGTACATCTCCTTGCCCACCACGTCGGTGGCCTCACCGATGCCGCGGGCGAACAGCTCGGTGACCTCCAGCAGCGGCGTGCGGATCTCGGCGACGGCGGCGCGGCGGAAGTGCTCGCGGGCGGTGGCCTCCACGTGCTGCCACAGGCCCGTGACCTCGGGCAGCAGATCGACCATGCCGCGCAGGCTCTGGAGCGAAGACACGGGTCAGAGCCGGGCGAGGGGGAAACCAGTGTGCCCGGCGGAGGCGTGCAGCCGGAAGAGAACCGAAATCAACAGGATCTAACCGTGGTCGACCGCCATCCACCGTCACACTGGTTCCCCACTGGCACATCTGCGAACGCTCAGCGGCATCCGTGAGCCACCCGGCGCCATGATCCGGAAGGGGCCGCGCGATTCCCGGTAGCCTCAGCCCTCAGCAGTGGCACCAGCGAGGGATACCTAGCAGTAAGGGGCTGAAGGATCAGTCGCAGCGACACGAAGCACTTGCCGATCAGTGCCTGAGAGAACAGACATGACCTGCACCTGCTGAGCCATCGTCCTGGCCTTGAGGCGTGAGCAGGCCTGCTTCACACCCGGCTTGAAAAGGACGAACAGGGAGAGAAACAAGAAGGGCGTGCTCAGAAGGAAGAGTGCACCTTTCATGGTCCGATCACCTCATGAGTGCCCGTCAGCGAACAGATGATGCAGGGAAAACGCATCTGTTTCCGTGGCATGGACTACCGCGGCGGGCTTCCTTGATCTTTCATTGCGCCGGAGTGCCCCCCATGCAGGCCATGTGGACGGCAGCGCGAGGTGTAGTCCCGGGACCAGGCCGCGAACCGCGCGACTCCCTCCTCAATCGGGGGGGGGGAGCGCCTTGCGGCACCTCAATGCAAGGGAACAGGCATGCGAGGGAGAATCAGAATGCTGCCCGGATCGATCCATGGGAGCGGCGCCGGTGGACGGACGTTCCCGAAGCAGCACAGAAGCAGCCCGAACGAGCAACATGCGATAACGTCCACACGCCACAGCAGACGAGGCCTGGCAGGCCAGCCATGAGCGGAAGAGTTGAAACCGACGGCAAATTCTTCAGGGCGAATGGCGAGAAGATCTACATCAAAGGCGTGAGTTACGGCCCCTTCAAGGAGGGGACTCACGGCCGGCAGTTCCCCGAGAAGGAGCAGGTGCTCAGGGATTTCGCGCTGATGGGCGAGCTTGGGGTGAACTGCATCCGCACGTACACCTCACCTCCCGCCTGGCTGCTGGAGATGGCAGAAGAGCGGGGTATCTGGGTGATGGCCGGCATTCCCTGGGCGGAACACGTCACCTTTCTCGACTCCAGAGCCATTCGCAAGGAAATCCGCACGGCGGTCACCACGGTGGTGGAGGAATGCAAAGGCTATGGATCGCTGTTCTGCTACATGGTGGGCAACGAAGTGCCGCCGGACATCATCCGCTGGCACGGCGCCGAGCGGGTGCAGGCGTTTCTGAGGGAACTCACCGAAATGATCCGCGAGCGGGATCCGGATGCGCTGGTGAGCTATGCCAACTTCCCCTCCACCGAATACCTGGAGCTCGACTTCATTGATTTCTATTGCTTCAACGTCTACCTGCACCGCCAGGAGACGTTCCAGAAATACCTGGGCCGGCTGCAGAACCTGGCGGGCAACAAGCCGCTGGTGCTGAGCGAGTTCGGGGCCGACTCGATCCGCGAGGGGGAGGATGGGCAGGCCCAGATCCTCGACCAGAAACTCAGGACGAGCTTCGAGATGGGCGCGGCGGGCACGGTGGTGTTCGCCTGGACCGACGAGTGGTTCACCGGCGGGCACACCATCACCGACTGGGCCTTCGGGGTGGTGAGCGCCGAGCGGCAGCCGAAGGCGGCCTTCGAGGTGGTGAAACGCTATTACCGGCAGCCGCTGCCGCCCCTGCCCCCGGAGTGCCCGAAGGTATCGGTGGTGGTGTGCGCCTACAACGCCGACCGCACGATCGACACCTGCCTGGCGGCGCTGGAGAAGGTGCGCTATCCGGACTATGAGGTGATCGTGGTGAACGACGGCTCCACCGACGGCACCCTGGAGATCTGCCGCAAGTACCCCTACATCCGCCTGATCTGCCAGGAGAACAAGGGCCTGAGCGTGGCACGCAACGTGGGCCTCGATGCGGCCACGGGGGAGATCGTGGCCTACACCGATGCCGACTGCGATGTGGATCCCGACTGGATCACCTACCTGGTGCACGGCTTCCGGATCACGGGCCAGGTGGCGGTGGGGGGACCGAACCTGCCGCC
>JBFLKL010000012.1:0-3546 GCA_040883175.1 Synechococcaceae cyanobacterium
GCTGCCCATCAGCCACAGCATCCCGGGCAGCAACCGCAGAGCCGCACGCCCCGGGGCACGGGCCGATCTGTGGTAAGCGGCTCTGACCGATCGACGGGCCACTGGAGCTATCACCGAGAGCGGGCATAATGTAACGGTGGGTGCCAGATCCGAACTGGTGTGTTGCAGCGGCGCCCCTTGCCAGCCCGTGTGAACATGGCGCCATTGGCGCTTAGAACGTTGAAGGGTCGAACTGTCGCGAGTGTTGCCAGGCCCAGGCACTGGCATCGCCCACTGAGCCTGCTCGCCCTGGCTTCCCTCGCTCCCGGGTTGCTGCTGCCTCCCGGTCTGGCCCAGCCGCAGCGGGGTTCCTCCGAGCTGATCATGGAGCCTCCGGCAGAGCCTTCCGCCGCCCTGCTCCAGGAGGACGTCTACATCCTCGGGCCCGGTGATGGTCTGCAGATCAACTTCCTGGCGGTTCCCGAGTTCTCCCAGATGCTGGACATCCTCAACGATGGCACCGCATCGCTGCCCCTGCTCGGCACCGTCAGGCTGGAGGGCCTCACCCTCTCCCAGGCCACCCTCTGGCTGCAGAGCCTCTACACCGCCCAGCTGCAGCGCCCCGACCTGCAGCTGAGCGTGGCCCGGCCGCGGCCGCTGCGGGTGGCGATCGTGGGCGAGGTGGAGCGCCCCGGCATCTACACCCTCACCAACCAGGCCAACCCCTCCCTCACGGAGGCCGCGGTGACGAACACCGGCCTGCCCACCCTGGTGGACGCCATCCAGCAGGCCGGCGGCATCACCCTGCGCTCCGATCTCAGCGGGGTGGAGCTGCAGCGCCGCATGCCCAGCCAGGGGGAGCAGCGCTTCAAGCGCACCCGCGTGAACCTGCTGTCCCTGATCACCGAGGGCGATCTGCGCCAGAACCCCCTGCTCTTCGATGGCGATGTGATCCGGCTGCGGCGGGCCTCCGAGGCGATCGAGCCCCTGGCCACCGAACTGGGCGCCACCACCCTGGCCCCGCAGGACATCACCGTGAACGTGGTGGGCGAGGTGAAGTCGCCCGGAGCGGTGTCGGTGCCGGCCAACACCCCGCTGATGAAGGCGATCCTGGCCGCCGGCGACGTGTCCACCTGGCGGGCCAAGACCTCCAACATCGAGCTGGTGCGCCTCAACCGCAACGGCACCGTCACCCGGCGCTCCTACAAGCTCGACTACAACCTGCCGGTGTCGCCCGAGAGCAATCCTCCCCTGGTTGCCGGCGACACGATCATCGTGAACCGCAGCCGCTATGCGGTGAGCAGCGATGCCATCAACGCCGTGGCCCAGCCCCTCAGCGGTCTGGTGAACGTGCTCACCCTGTTCCGCCTGCTCAGCGACGACTAGCCGCGCATGCCCGATCTGCCCTTCCGGCTCAGCTGGCTGCTGGTGGATGAGCTGGCCATCGGCACCGCTCCCCTCCATGACGACAGCCTGGACCAGCTGGAGCAGGAGGGTGTGGCCGCCGTGCTCAGCCTCTGCTCCGAGCTGGAGGCACCGGCCCCTCCCGGCCTGGCCGCCCGCTTCCGCATCGCCCGTGTGGAGCTGCCCGATCAACGGGCGGGCCGCTGGCCCCGGGCCGAGGAGCTCCAGGCCGCCATGCTGGCGCTCCACGCCCTGCGTTCCCACGGGCCGGTGTACGTGCACTGCGTGGCCGCCATGGAGCGCTCGCCGCTGCTGGCCATCGCCTGGCTGATGGCCACGCGGGATCTGAGCCTGGAGTCGGCTCTGGCCTATGTGCAGGCCACCCATCCCGGCACCGCCCCCTTCTCCCAGCAGCTCGAGGTGCTGCGCATCTGGCGGGGGCGGTTCAGCGAACCGTTCGGGCCGCTGGCGCTGCGGGCGGCGGCATGAGCGGTGGCTGGGTGCTGCTGATCGGCAACTACCCACCCGACCGCCAGGAGAGCATGCTGCGCTACGGCCGGCTGGTGGGGCGTTCGCTCTCCCTCGCCGGGCTCCGCTGGCGGCTGATCCGGCCGGAAGCCCTGCTGCGCCGCGGTGCCTGCGCGCAGGGTCGGCTGGCGCGCTGGCTGGGAGCGCTGGACAAGTTCCTGCTGTTCCCGCCACGGCTGCTGTGGCTGCTGCACCGCCCCTGGGGACGCAGGCCGGCCCTGGTGCACCTGCTCGATCAGGGCAACGGTGTGTATCTGCCGCTGCTGCGCGGCATCCCCCACCTGGTGACCCTCCACGATCTGATCGCCGTGCGGGCCGGCAGCGGCGGCCCCACGCGCCACCCCGCCCCCCGGCCCAGCCCCTACCAGCGCCTCAACCGCGCCGCCCTGGCCCGGGCCGAGCGGCTCCTGTGCGTGTCGCGGGCCTCCCGTCACGATGCCCTGCAGGTGCTGGGTGTGGAGCGCCGACGCACCGCCGTGCTGCCCAATCCCCTGGAACCGTGCCTGCTGCGGCCCGCCGCCGGGCCCCTGCCCCAGCTGCCGCCGCGCTACTGGCTGCATGTGGGCAGCGGCGCCTGGTACAAGAACCGCGCCGCCGTGCTGCGCATCCATGCCCGGCTGCTGGCTGCGCCCCCCGACGGCGAGGGCCTCGCCATCCCGCTGGTGCTGCTCGGTCAGCCCCTGCAGGCCGAGGAGCTTGCGCTGCTGCGCCGGCTCGGCAGCGGGCCGCAGGTGGTGCATGCCGGTGGGCTGGACGACCGCCAGCTGCGCGCCGCCTACCGCTTCGCCGAGGGCCTGATCTTTCCCTCCCTGGAGGAGGGCTTCGGCTGGCCGGTGCTGGAAGCCCTCGCCCAGGGGTGTCCGGTGTACGTGAGTGCCATCCCACCGCTGCTGGAGGTGGGCGGGGAGGCGGTGCTGGCCATCGATCCCGCCGATCCCGCCGCCGCTGCCGGGCGCATCGCCGCCGACTGGCGCCAGCCGGCCGCGCGGGCCCGGCGGCAGCACTGCGGCCGGCGGCTGGCGGCGCGCCACAGCCTCGAGGGCTACGCCCGCGCCCTGGTGCGGGCCTACCGGCAGCAGGTGGAGCTGGGCTGATGCGGGTGCTGCACGTGATCCCCTCGGTGAGTCCGCTGCGCGGCGGCCCCAGCGTGGCCGCCCTGGAGATGGTGGCGGCCCTGCGCCGGGCGGGCGTGGATGCGCGCCTCCTCACCACCGACGACCACGGCCCCGGCCGCCTCGGCGACCTGCCGATCGGGCAGTGGACGGAGCATCAGGGCGTGCCGGTGCTGGCGCTGCGGCGCTGGGCTTCGTCCCTGGCCGCGGTGCGTGAGTTCGCCATCGCCCCAGGGCTGCGCCGCTGGCTGCGGGCCAACGGCGGCGGTTTCGATCTGCTGCACGTGCACGCCCTGTTCTCCTATCCCTCCACCACCGCCATGGCCTTCGCCCGCGGCGCCGGCATCCCCTACGTGGTGAGCACCATCGGCCAGCTGTGCGTGTGGAGCCTGCAGCAGCGCGGCCGCCGCAAGCGCCTCTACCTGCGCCTGCTGGAGCGCACCAACCTGGAGGGTGCGGCGGCCCTGCACTTCACCACCGCCGCCGAGCGGGACGAGGCCCGCCTGCTGGGCCTGCGCGCGCC
>JBFLKL010000138.1:0-3570 GCA_040883175.1 Synechococcaceae cyanobacterium
CATTAACCACTCGGGCACCGACCCGAACCACACCCCAAGAACTTACCAGCCGGCCTCCCTGCTCAACCCCCATGCAGCTGCTCGCCATCCATGGCCCCAACCTGAACCTGCTGGGCAGCCGGGAGCCGGGCCTGTACGGCACCGCCAGCCTGGAGCGGATCAATGCCGAGCTGGGGCAGCGGGCCCGGGCGCTGGGGGTGCTGATCGACTGCTTCCAGAGCAACCACGAGGGAGCCCTGGTGGACCGCATCCATCAGGCCAGTGGCTGTGTGGACGGCATCCTGATCAATGCCGGCGCCTACACCCACACCTCGATCGCCATCCGTGACGCTCTGCTGGCGGTGGCCATTCCCTACGTGGAGCTGCACCTGAGCAACACCCATGCCCGCGAACCCTTCCGCCATCACTCCTATCTCGCCGACCGGGCGCTGGGGGTGATCTGCGGCTTCGGCGCCGCCAGCTACGGTCTGGCTCTCGAGGGCCTGGTGGCCCATCTGCGTGCGCGGTCGTGATCGCCCCCCTGCCCGCCGCCGCCGCCCGCATTCGCTGGCTGGCGGCCCCCAGCTCCCCCGCCTGGGTGGAGCTGGCCCTGGCCCGTCCCGATCTGGTGCTGATCGACCATGCCCACTGCGAGCGCAAGGCGGCGGGGGCGGCCCTGCAGCTGATGTTCCGCTACCCAGGCGACGACAGGCTCGCGGCGGTGCTCAGCCCGCTGGCGCGGGAGGAGCTGGAACACTTCGAGCGCGTGCTGGCTCTGCTGCAGCGCCGCGGCATCGCCCTGCGTCCCCTGGCCGCTCCTGCCTACGGCAGTGAGCTGAGCAAGGCCGTGCGCCGCCAGGAGCCCCAGCGCATGATGGATGCGTTTCTGGTGGCTGGCCTGATCGAGGCCCGCAGCCATGAGCGCATGGGCCTGCTGGCCGAGCATGCGCCCGATGCGGAGCTGCGGCAGCTCTACGGCGATCTGCTCGCCAGCGAGGCCCGCCACTTCGGGCTCTACTGGCTGCTGTGCGAACAGCGCTGGCCGAGGCGCACCGTGATGGGGCGGCTCGAGGAGCTGGCAGCCCTGGAGAGCCGGTGCCTGGCCGGCTCGCTGCCATCGGGAGAGGCGGTGCGGATGCATTCTCCCGGGGTCGAGCATCCCTGACGGCCTGCCGGTGGCGGGGGGGTAGTCCACGCCGTTCGGGCCACCTCCACCGCAACCTCCACCTCCACCTCGTGGCTGGTCAGGGTGAGGCGCTGGCGCTCAGTTCAGCTCCCGCCAAGGCCAGGGTGGCGCCAGGCGGAACAGAGCCAGCTCGGCAGCCTCCATCACCCGGTCGGAGCGAGCAGTTGATCGAGCAGCGGATAGGAGCTGGCGATCGGGTCGCCCGTGAACTGGGCCACCCAGCCTTCGGGATTGTGGAAGAAACGCAGGGCGCAGAAGCGGGGTTCCGGTCCCATGTCGAACCAGTGGGGCGTGCCTGCCGGCACGGCGATCCAGTCGTCGGCCTCACAGATCAGCTGCAGCACCTCGTTGCCCAGGTGCAGACAGAACAGACCCCGGCCCTCCACGAAGAAGCGCACCTCGTCTTCGCTGTGGGTGTGCTCGGCCAGGAATCTCCGGCGCAGGGCCTGGCGATCGGGATGATCGGGCGTGAGGCGGATGGCATCGACGGTGGGGTAGCCGCCCTCCTGCCGCACCCGGGCGATCTCGCTGCGATAGGCGTCGAGGATCTGCTCAGGGGAGGCGCCGGAAGGCAGGGTGGCCCGGGCCGGCCAGCGCTCGAAGCGGATGCCGCGGGCGGCCAGCTGCCGCTGGATCTCCTCGGCGTCACTGCTCACCAGCTCCGCCTGGGGCTGATGAGGCCCGGTGGCGGTACCTGGATCCTGCGTGGAGCTGTCCGGGCTGGCAGGGTGCCGGAAGATGGTGAGCAAACTCATGGGTGGCCCAGCGCCGCTGAAGATCAGCGTAGGGGCGGCCGCCGCCGGGGTGACCCTGGTGGGGGTGGGCCCCGGTGATCCGGAGCTGCTCACCGTGGCGGCGCTGCGGGCGATCCGCGCGGCCGCGGTGGTGGCCTACCCGGTGGCCCAGTCAGGCGGCGAGGGCATGGCCGCGGCGATCGCAGCGTCCTGGCTGCTGCCCGAGCAGCGCCGCCTGCCACTGCTCTTTCCGATGGTGGCGGAAGCTCCCCCGCGCATCGCCGCCTGGCATGCAGCCGCCGATGCCCTGGCGGCCGAGGTGGCCGCCGGGCTGCCGGTGGTACTGCTCTGTGAGGGGGACGTCTCCCTCTTCGCCAGCAGCAGCTATGTGCTGCTGGCCCTGCGTCGGCGCCATCCCCACTGTCCGCTGCGGCTGATACCGGGGGTGCCGGCCGTGTGCGCGGCGGCGGCGATGGCCTCCGTCGGCGGCATCCCCTGGCCGCTGGCGCTGCAGAGCGAGGGCCTGCTGATCCGCCCGACGCCGGAGACCGCCGGCGAACTGGAGCACCTGCTGGAGCAGGCGGCTGCCACGGCCACGAACGTGGCCCTGCTCAAGCTGGGGCGGCGCTGGCCCTGGGTGCGGAGCCTGCTGGAACGCCGGGGACTGCTTGAAGCAGCCCTGCTGGCCCAGCGGGTGGGCTGGCCCGACCAGCTGCTGGCTCCGGCGTCGGCCGTGCCGGCAGGGGAACGTCCCTATTTCTCCCTGCTGCTGATCCGTCAGGGGTGGCCGGCGGTGCTGCCCTGAGACGTGTGGTGCTGAGCCCCGGCCAGCAGCGCCAGCGCCTCGGCCGGGGTGGGTGCGCGCATCAGGGCGTGGCGGAGCTGGGGGGCACCGGGGAAGCCGGTGCAGGTCCAGCCCATGTGCTTGCGGGCGATCAGAAGGCCGTGGTCGCCCCTGGCTGCCACCAGTGCCTGGAGCTGCTCGGCGGCCAGGGCCAGCTTCGCTGCAGGGCCGGGCGTGGGCGGGATCGGCCGGCCGGCCAGGGCGGCGTCGATCTGCCCCACCAGCCAGGGGCTGCCCATGGTGCCCCGGCCCACCATCACCCCGTCGGCGCCGGTGTGCTGCAGGCAACGCAGCGCGTCGGCCGGGGTGTTGATGTCGCCGTTGGCGATCACCGGGATCGTCAGCGCCCGTTTCACCGCGGCGATGGCGGCCCAGTCGGCCTGGCCCCTGAACCCCTGCTCACGGGTGCGGCCGTGCAGGGTGAGCATCTGGGCGCCGGCGCTCTCCAGCTGGCGGCACCAGCGCACCGCCAGGGTCGCGGTCTCGCTGCGGGGGCGATCGCCGTTGCCGGAATCGGTGCCGACGGGCGCGCCGCACCAGGCCAGACGCGTCTTCACCGTGACCGGGATCGCCACGGCGGCGGCCACGGTCTCCACGATGCGAGCGGCCAGCTCCGGCTCGCGGATCAGGCCGCTGCCACCGCCCTTGCGGGCGATCTTCCTCACCGGGCAGCCCATGTTGATGTCGATCAGGAAGGCGCCCGCCGCCTCGGCCCGGCGCGCCGCATCGGCCATGGCCGCCGGGCGGTGATCGAACAGCTGCACGCCGATCGGCCCGGCCTCCTCGGCCAGTTCCTCCACCTTCCGGAGTCCGTGGCCCAGTTCCAG
>JBFLKL010000139.1:0-8983 GCA_040883175.1 Synechococcaceae cyanobacterium
CACGTGAGCCCCCAACACCAGCAGGTAGAGCCCCCCCCGGCGCAGCACCACCTTGAGGTCGTAGGACGCCAGCCCGCGGGAGCGCAGCACACCGATCACCTCCGTGCCGCTGAGGGGAGCGGCGGACTGGGGCGGCGGCTCGTCCGGACGATCGGCGGACACGGCGGGAGCAGGGGAGGGGCAGGCCTTAAGGTGGCACGCACGTTGCTGTGGCTCCAAGGAGCAGCTCCGCATGACCCAGATTCCAGCGAGCGCCTCAGGCAGTGATGTGCCCGGAATGGGTCGTCGGCAGTTCATGAATCTGCTCACCTTCGGGTCCGTCACCGGTGTTGCCCTCGGTGCCCTCTACCCGGTGGTGAATTACTTCATCCCGCCCCGGGCCGGTGGCTCCGGCGGCGGCACCTCCGCCAAGGACGAGCTTGGCAACCCCGTCACCGCCAGCGGCTGGCTGAGCACCCACAAGGAGGGTGATCGCAGCCTGGTGCAGGGCCTCAAGGGCGACCCCACCTATCTGATCGTTGAGGGCGACGACGCCATCGGCAGCTATGGCATCAACGCCATCTGCACCCACCTGGGCTGTGTGGTGCCCTGGAGCAGCGGCGCCAACAAATTCATCTGTCCCTGCCACGGCTCTCAGTACGACGCCACCGGGAAGGTGGTCAGGGGGCCCGCGCCCCTGTCCCTGGCCCTGGCTCACGTCTCGGTGGAGGACGACAAGGTGTTCCTGAGCCAGTGGACCGAAACCGACTTCCGCTCCGGAGACAAGCCCTGGTGGTCCTGATCCCGGCCCGCTGATCCGTCCCTCCCTCGTCGTCCCCTCCCCGATGCCCCCCTCCGTTTCGTCTCTCGTCTCCACGCTGCTGAGGCCCCTTCTGGGCGCCGGCCTGGCCCTGGCGCTGATGGTCTCGGCAGCGGCCCCCAGCTGGGCCTATCCCTTCTGGGCTCAGCAGAACTACGACAACCCGCGCGAGGCCACCGGCAAGATCGTCTGCGCCAACTGCCACCTGGCCAAGATGCCCACCCGCGTCGAGGTGCCCCAGGCGGTGTTCCCCGACACGGTGTTCAAGGCTGTCGTGGAGATCCCCTACGACACTTCGGTGCAGCAGGTGGCCGGTGATGGCAGCAGCACCGGCCTGAACGTGGGTGCGGTGGTGATGCTCCCGGAGGGCTTCACCCTGGCCCCCCAGAATCGCCTCAGCGAAGAACTCAAGGAAGAGACAGCCGGCGTCTATTACAGCCAGTATTCCGACGATCAGCCCAACATCCTGCTGGTGGGCCCGCTTCCTGGCGATGACCACCGGGAGATCGTCTTCCCGGTGCTCTCCCCGGATCCCGCAACCGACAGCAGCATCCACTTCGGCAAGTACCAGCTGCACGTGGGCGGGAACCGCGGCCGCGGCCAGGTGTATCCCACCGGTGAGAAGAGCAACAACGCGGTCTTCACCGCCACGGCCGCCGGCACCATCGCTGCCCTCACCCCCGGTGAGAACGGCTCCACCATGGTGGAGATCAGCACCGACGACGGCGGCAGTGTGAGCGAGACGATCCCGGCCGGTCCCGCCCTGATTGTCTCCGCAGGTGACCGGGTGGCCGTTGGTTCAGCCCTGACCAACGACCCCAACGTTGGTGGCTTCGGACAGCTCGACGCCGAGGTGGTGCTGCAGAACCCGGTGCGCATCCTCGGGCTGCTGGCCTTCTTCGCCGCCATCGCCGTCGCCCAGATCATGCTCGTGCTGAAGAAGCGCCAGGTGGAGAAGGTGCAGGCCGCTGAAGGCATCGTCTGAGCACCTCCCTCCCCTTGTCCGTCCTCGCCGTCTTCACCTCCCCCGGCCCCCTGGTGTTCCAGTGGGGCCCCATTTCCCTTCGCTGGTATGGCCTGCTGATCGCCCTGGCGGTACTGGTGGGCCTGCTGCTCTCCAGCCGCCTGGCCAGGGCCCGCGGCATCGATCCTGCCCTGATCGCCGATCTGCTCCCCCTGCTGGTGCTCGGCGCCGTGCTCGGCGCCCGGCTGTATTACGTGGCCCTGGAATGGCGTCAGTACGCCACCAACTGGGTGGATGTGCTCTCGATCTGGCGCGGAGGCATCGCCATCCATGGCGCTCTGATCGGCGGTGGTCTCACGGCGATCCTGTTCTGCCGCTGGCGCCGTCAGCCCTTCTGGCCCCTGCTCGACGTGCTGGTGCCGTCGGTGGCCCTGGGCCAGGCGATCGGCCGCTGGGGCAACTTCTTCAACTCCGAGGCCTACGGACTGCCCACCCAGCTCCCCTGGAAGCTGAAGATCCCCGCCGCCAACCGCACCCCGGAATTTCTCGAGCAGCTCTATTTTCACCCCACCTTTCTCTACGAATCACTCTGGAACCTCGGCGTCACAGTGCTGCTGCTGGTGCTGTTCCGCCAGGCGAGCAGGGGAAGGATTCAGCTGCCGGCAGGCGCCCTCAGCTGTGTGTATCTGATGGCCTACAGCAGCGGTCGCGTTTGGATCGAGGGCCTGCGCATCGATCCCCTCTGCCTGTTCGCCGAGCCGCCCTTCTGTGACGGCGGCATCCGCATGGCCCAGCTGATGAGCCTGGTGCTGATCGCCCTCGGGGCACTGGGGCTGTGGTGGCTGCTGCTCCGCGGCCGCCCACTGCCCGATCCCGCCGGGGTCGACACCGGAGCCGGATCATGAACCCGGTGTGGATCGTTGGCGCCGGGCCTGGGGCCCCCGACCTTCTCACTCTGCGCGCCGCCCGGCTGATCGAGCGGGCCGATGTGCTGGTGTGGACCGACTCGCTCGTCAATCCACAGATCGCCGCCATGGCGTCCCAGGGCTGCGAGCGCATCCGAACCAGTTCCCTCACCCTCGAGCAGGTGCTGGAGCTGCTGGTGGAGCGGGCCCGCGCCGGTCGCCGCGTGGTACGACTTCATGATGGCGATCCCTGCCTCTATGGGGCCCTGGCGGAGCAGGTGTGCCGGCTCGCCGATGCCGGCCTGGAGGTGGAGGTGGTGCCCGGGCTCAGCGCCTATCAGGCCACGGCCGCGACCCTCGGCCAGGAACTGACGATTCCGGGGCTGGTGCAGACCATCGTGCTGGGCCGGGCCGGGGGCCGCACGGGGGTGCCGGAGCGGGAATCGCTGGCGCGGCTGGCAGCCCTGCGGGCCTCCCTCTGCCTCTACCTCAGCGCCCGCCACGTGGAGGAGGTGCAGACCGAACTGCTGCGCCATTACCCCGCGGACACCCCGGTGGCGATCGGCTACCGGGTGAGCTGGCCAGACCAGCAGATCACCGTGGTGCCCCTGGCGGACATGGCCAGGGTGAGCCGGGAGCGCAACCTCATCCGCACCACCCTCTACGTGGTCAGTGCTGCCCTGGACGCGCCGCAGCAGGCCCGTTCCCGTCTGTATTCAGCAAGCCACCGCCATCTGTTCCGGGGTGGAGCGCCCGAAGACGACAGGCCCGCCGCTCAGCCCCCGGCGGCCGCCAGCGCGGCCTCTCCGTAGAGCTCCCGGCCCAGGCGCTGCCGATCGAAGCGGCAGCCCAGCCGCTCGGCGATGGCCTCCAGATCCCGGGCGGCATTGCCCAGGCAGCAGGTGCCCCCCGGTGACGGCGTGACGTTGAACACCAGGCCCGGCATGGCGGGGATGCTGGCCTCCCCCAGCATCAGCCTGCGGTTGGCCTTGTCGATCAGCTGGGGGCGCACGCCGCCGTAGCCCTCGGCGAACCGCAGATCCTCCAGCTTCATCGCCGGAACGATCTTGCGGGCGTCGGCCAGGAACAGGCGCCGCCGCAGCCAGGGCACCTCGAACAGCAGGTTCTTGAGGATGTAGTTGCGGATGTCAGCCACGCGCAGCAACTGCCAGAACACCCCCAGCACGGCCCAGTCGAGCCGCAGCACCTGCAGGAACTCCCAGAACGACGCCGGCCTGTAGCGCTCCAGCAGGGGAAGCAGCAGGGCCGTGGGGCCGAAGCGGGTCTTGCCCGGAGCGCGCACATCCGGATCGCCGTGGATGGCGGCGAAGGGCAGCCTGTCGTTCTGCACCGTGTACACCTTCCCGTGCAGGAGATCGGGCGTGAAGTAGAAGCTGCCGGCCACCGGCAGACAGGAATACTGCAGCCCGAAGCCCATCCGCTGGGCCATCAGCAGGCTGTGGGCACCGGCGTTCACCACCACATGGCGGGCCAGGATCTCGCTCGGGGCCTGGACCGAGCCAGGCGCGCCCCCACCCTGCCGACAGCCTGGGGTCGGCGCCAGGCGCACCCGGAACAGCTCTCCTTCCGGAGTGATGTGCTGCACGGTGGTGCCCATCAGCAGATCCAGCCGGCGCCGGACGTCTTCAGTGGCGGCCGCTGGTGTGTTGCCGGGGGCCATCGCCGCCAGGGCCTGATCCACGAACGATCGGGACAGCTCCTCGTAGTCGACGGCGGTGTAGGTGCTGCGGATGCCGATCGCCACCAGCTCCTCGGGGCGCGGCTGGCCGTCGACCAGCACCACATTGGGCTCCCACGCGGCGATCTGCTCCTTCTCCAGCAGTTCCATGGCCGGAAAGTGGGGGGAGAAGCGTGCGAAGCGGTCCCGCAGGGCGGCGCACTCCTCAGGCCCAACCGCCAGCACCATCTTCGGAGTGCGGAACACACAGCGCTCGCGCTCCGCGGGCTCCAGCAGCCCGGCGTAGTGGACGATCATCTCGGCCGTGCGCTTCACCTTCAAGGCCTTCTCGAGCGTGTAGTTGGTCTCGATGTCGCCACAGTGAATCGTCTGGCTGTTGTTGGTGGCCCTGGAGTTGACCCGCGCCAGCCGGTCGTAGCGCTCCACAAGGGCGATGCTGGCCAGGTCGGTGTAGCGGGCCAGCTCAAACAGCAGCGCCGTGCCGCACACCCCGCCACCCACGATCAGCACATCCACCGGATCCCCCCTGCCCGGCGCCGACGGTCCCTCGGCTGGCAGAAGGGGCTCAGGCTGCGCGCAGGTCACCGTGGCTGGGCGTGCGGAGAACGCAGGCCATGCTGGCGGATCGCGTGCAGGGCAGGAGCGATCCTGCGGTGCCGTAAGCTCGGATCCATTGAGCTCCTGACCGGAATTCCACGGCTCCAGGCTGCTCAGCCTGCGGGATGTCCACTGGATCCCTGCAGTACCGGGCGATTAGCACAGCGGTAGCGCACTTCCTTCACACGGAAGGGGTCACTGGTTCGAATCCAGTATCGCCCATGTACCCGGGCCCCAGTTCCCGAATCATCCTGCGCCAAGGGCCGGGCTGGTGGCACAGCTGGTATGGGTTCAGAATGGCCCCCAGTCCGGGCGTACCTCGCCGCGTTCGGAAGTCCCGGCCCACGGTGGCCGGTGCCAGTTCCATCCGGGAGACCTGCCGCGTGAGCGCTGACGCCAATCCGGCACTGCAGCAACTGGGCCAGCGGCTCAGCCAGGCCCGCGAAGCCTGCGGTCTCAGCCTCGAGGAGCATGCCGATCGGCTGAACATGGGCCACGAACAGCTCCAGGCCCTGGAAGCCGGTAACCGCGAAGGTCTGCCTGAACCGGTGTTCGTGATCGCCCAGGCCCGCCGGGTGGCCACCAGCCTGGGCATCCAGATCGATGAGGAGATCGCCGCACTGCGCAGCAGCGACGGATTCCAGACCCCGCGAGCCCCCCGCGCCGCAGCCGCAGCCCAGAGCCAGAACCAGAACCAGGAGCCCCCGGCCGCAGCCAGGCCCCCGGCGCGGATCGAGCGTTCCAACCGGGCAGGGAAGGCCCCCACCGCTCTACCGGTGCCCCTGCTGGGCCTGCTCGCTCTGCTGGCGGCCGCGGCGGCACTGATCGGGCTGCAACGGGGTTTGTCTCGCCGGGCCACCGTCCCGACCGTTCCCCAGTCCGCACCCACAACGTCCACTGCCGGCAGCGAGGCCGCCGAAGAGCCAGGCACACCGGCGTCTGAATCAGGAGCCGCGAACCCCAGCCGCAACGAACTGGTGCTGCAGCCCACAGAACCGAGCTGGGTGGAGGTGCGCAGCGCCGATGGCACAACCCTGTTCCGCGGCACCCTGGAGCGCCAGCAGCGCTTCCCCCTCGAGGCCGGGCTGGAAGTACTGGCCGGCCGGCCGGACCTGGTTCAGGTGCGCCTGGGGCCATCCCCAGCCGGGCCGATGGGAAGCATCGAGGATGTGCGCTGGCGCCGATTCAGGCCTGATCCGGCTCCAGCACCCTGAGCACCAGACCGCAGGCCTCCATCACCACATCGGCGCAGGAGCTCAGGCTCCAGCGTTCCAGATTCAGATCCACGGGCTCCTCGCCGGGCTCAACGGCCCTGGGCACCAGCTCCATCGCCACACCCCGCTCGTCGCCCGGTGGCAGCGGTGCCACGCGGATCGCCTCGATCACCGGGGCTGGGCGCCGATCGAGGGCCGCGGCCAGGCGCAGCAGCAGCGCCATGGAGGCCACGATGCGCCGCTGCTCACGACTGTCGATCAGCAGCCACGATTCGTGGCGCTTCTTGGGCAGGCTGCGCCGGTGATAGCGGGCGATGGCGGCCACCATCAGATGCTCGGCCTGGGAGTATCCGAGCAGCTCGCCGTGACGGATCAGGTACCAGGTGTGCTTGTGGTACGCGGAAATGTTGATGCACTTGCCGCAGGTGTGCAGCTGGGCGGCAGCCCAGAGCAGCTGCCGGCCCGGTCCATCGTCGTCGTGCAGCAGGCCCCGGCTCTGGTCGTAGAGGCTGAGGGCGTGCTCGGCCACCCGGTCGGCGCGCGCCAGGTCGACGCCGAAGTTGCGGGCCAGATGCAGCACCGTTCGCTCGCGGATCGTGCTCTGGAAGGAGAAGCGATCACCGAGGATCCGGTTGCGCAGCATCCAGTCCACAATCAGGCCCTCGCGCAGGGCCCGGTCGCACACCACCAGATCCTGGGCTCCGAGCATCGCCATGGCCGTCTGGAGGATCAACGCGCCGGGCACGATGATCTCGGCCCGGCGCTCGTTGATCGCTGGCAGGGCGCGGCGCTGCTCGAGTGACATGGCGAGCAACCGCGCCACCAGCTGATCCACCCGCTCGCGGCTGAGCCGATACCCCTGCAGCTTGAGGGTTGGCCGATCGTCATCAGCCGCCGCCAGAGCCGCCAGGGCCATGGCGGTGCCGCTGGTGCCCACCAGCTGGGGGACTTCGCCGGGACGCAGGGCACGACGCAGCTCCGCCACAGCCGGATCGAGGGCACCCTGGATGTAGGCCTGAAGAAAGCCGCGGCCCTGGGGAGGCAGCGGATCCTGCTGGCAGAACTCACGCTGCAACCGGACGGCGCCGATGCGGGTGCTGGTGAGAGCGCGGGCATCGGCCCCGTCGGCCAGCACGAGCTCGGTGGAGCCACCGCCGATGTCGATGATCGTGTGGGGCCGCTCGCCGAAGGCCATGCCCGAGAGCACGCCCAGGTAGATCAGGCGAGCCTCCTCCGGACCGCTCACCAGATCCACGGCCAGGCCCAGCTGGTTCTGGATGGCCAGCAGAAAATCGCGGCCATTGGGAGCCTCGCGCACGGCACTGGTGGCGGCCGTGACGATCTGCTCCACGCCATGGCTCTCGGCAAGCTGGCGGTTATGGCGCAGGGTACGGAAGGAGCGCTCGATCGCCGCGGGGCTGAGGTCGCCGCTGTCGGGTTCGCGCTCCCCCAGGCGGGTGGTGCTCTTCTCCGCCAGGAGCACCGAAAAGGTGGAGAGCTGCACATCCACCTCGGCGATCAGCAGGTGGATGGAATTGGTGCCGATGTCGATGGCAGCGACCCGCCGCTGGGTGGCTGGCCTCCGTGCGACCTCATCCGGCAGGGGCGGAGTGGGGGCCTGAACCATGGTGCTGGCGGCTGCCGGCGCGGCGCCACTTTGCCACCGCCGCCGCCCCCTAGCCTGCGCCGCAGCGGCAGAGAGCCATGGCCGGCTCGGCGATCAAGGCGCGATGGCGGGCCCGGCTGGAACTGCTGCGCTGGCACAAGCCCAGCGGCCGGCTGATCCTGCTGATCCCCGCCGGCTGGAGTCTCTGGCTGGCGCCCACAGCCCCGCCAGCGGCACTCCTTGTGGGCTGGATCGTGATCGGCGCCCTGGCGGTGAGTGGGGCGGGCTGCATCGCCAACGACCTCTGGGACCGGCGGATCGACCCGCGGGTGGAACGCACCCGCGGCCGCCCCCTGGCAAGCGGCAGGGTCAGCGTGGCTGAGGCGCTGCTGCTGCTGCTGCTGTGCCTGCTGGTCGCCCTGGCAGTGGTGGTGTGGGGGCTGCCGGCGGCCAGCCGCGCGCTCTGTCTGCTGCTGGCCATCGCCGCCCTGCCACTGGTGCTGCTCTACCCCTCGGCCAAGCGCTGGTTTCCCTATCCCCAACTGGTGCTGGCGCTCTGCTGGGGCTTCGCGGTGCTGATTCCCTGGGCGGCCGCCAGCGGCTCGCTGGCAGGCGGCTGGCCGCTCGCCCTCACCTGGCTGGCCACGGTGGTTTGGACCTTCGGTTTCGACACGGTGTATGCCATGGCCGACCGCGAGGACGACAGGGCCATCGGTGTGCGCAGCAGTGCCCTCAGCCTCGGCCGGCGGGCACCGCTGGTGGTGTTCCTCTGCTATGCGGCCACCGCCGTTGCCCTCGGGCTGGCCGCCGGCCTGCGGGGCCTCCATCCCCTGGGGTGGCTGCTGGGTCTGATCGCGGCGGCGGGGATGCTGCGCGAAGGCTGGGCGTTGCGAAGGCCTGGCCCAGGGGACGGGTCCTACGGCCGCCACTTCGGCCGCCAGGTGCTGCTGGGAGCCCTGCTGCTGCTGGCCCTGGTGCTGGGACGGCTGCCATGAGCGCACCATCCGGGAAACAGCCGCCTTCAGCGCTGCTGTGGCCCCAGCCGCTGCGGGCCGGCGATCGGGTGGCACCGGTGGCCGCCAGTTCGGCACTCGCGGATCCCCAGGGGGTGGAGCGGCTCGAGGCGGGCATCGCCCTGCTCGAGAGCTGGGGGCTGGACGTGCAGCGGCAGGCTGTGCACGAACGCCGCTGGGGCTACC
>JBFLKL010000140.1:0-3283 GCA_040883175.1 Synechococcaceae cyanobacterium
CACCCACCTCTTCCGCTCATTGGATCCCGCTCTCGAGGACGCCCTGGACTGGCCGGCCATCCGCAACCCCCATTGGGCCGATGCGCCTCGGGGCGAGAGGCGCAAGACCATGGCCGAGGTGCTCGTGAACGGCGCCCTCGCACCGCGTCACATCCAAAAGGTGTGGGTGCAGAAGCCCTCCGCACTCCGCGCTCTCGCCCAGCATCTCTCCCCCGCTGATCTGACCCACTGCCGGATCGATGAACGCCAGGAGCTCTTCTACGCATGATCCACGACCTCGAGCACAGCGTCTTCAACAGCCCGGCGGCGGTGGTCGCCAACACCGTCAACTGCACCGGCGTGATGGGTGCCGGCCTGGCGCTGGAGTTCGCCCTGCGCCATCCCGACCTGGAGGCCGACTACCAGCTGCGCTGCAAGGCCGGCGCGGTGCAGATCGGTCGGCCCTATCTCTTTCCTGTATCCGGCTGCCCCTACCGGGCTGTGCTGAACGTGCCCACCAAGCAGCACTGGCGTTTTCCCTCGCGCCTGGGGTGGATCGAGCAGGCCCTGGCCTACATCGCCTCCCACTACCGCCAGGCCAGCCCACCGATCAGCTCCCTGGCCCTGCCGCGCCTGGGCTGCGACAAGGGCGGGCTGGCGTGGGCCGAGGTGCGCCCCCTGATCGAACGCCACCTCGCCGATCTGCCCGATCTGACGGTCTATCTGTGCGGCGACACCGCCCCGGCCGAGGGCACCGAGGCGGTGATGCTCACGGCCTTCGCCAGGGATCAGCAAAGCGGCGAACTGCCCGCCTTCCTCAAGGGCAAGGCCCGTCAGGCACTCCTGCAGGCCTCAGTGCCAGAGCGATTTCGCCAGCTGGCGGCCATCAGCGGCGTGGGCAAGCAGAGCTACGCACGCCTCTTCCAGCACTACTACCGCCTCGGTGATGCCGCCCAGCTCAGCCTGCTGCCGGTGGCCGCCGAGCGCTGAGGCCAGGATCCGGGGCCCTGCAGCTCACCCCCCGAATCACCCACGGGCACCCGGAACGAGAGGAGAGCACCCTACCGCTCCGCCTCGATGGCCACCTACCGCTACGCCCGGCCCGAACCAGACTCCGCCTCGACCGCTTCCCCAACCTCACCGGAGCCCGATCGGCCAGCCGGCGCTGACGCCGAGGCCATGGCCGCCAGTGATGTCGCCCCCATGCCGGTGGCCACCGGCAGCGCCATGGCCTTCCTGCGCTGGCTGGAGAGCGCCGGCAATGCCCGGGAGCTGCGCATCGAGGCCGGCCAGCACCTGTTCAATCAACCCACCACCCCCAAACCCTCCGGCAACCTGCTGCGCCGCGCCGCCGCCACCACCGGGCTGTGGGTGTTCGCCGATGAGCTGCACGGCAACCAGGCCGTCGCCCAGGACCTCCGCCAACGCTCCATCGCCGCCTCCGTTCTGCTCTCCGGCAGTTCGCTGATCGACTACATCAGCTCCCTGGGCCTGTTCGCCTTCATCTTTCGCCTCGCGCCGGCCGGGCCCATCCCCTACACCCTGGGCCTGTCGACCCTGCTGCTGCTGTTCGGCAACTGGGGCGGCCGGGCGATGGTGGACCGGCACAAGGGCCAGGCGATTCCCAACATCTCCCTGTCGATCTTCATCGCCCTCTCGATCTTCCAGTCCCTCACCGCCGGCATCGGTGTGTTCCTCTTCAACGGCCAGGCGCGGGTGGTGGAGGCCAGGGCCGAGGCATTGATCGAAAGCGATCTGGATGAACGCCGCAAGCAGATCGCCGACCTGCTCGATCCCGCCAACCCCGCCATCGCCAACGACCAGGAGGCCTGCAACGCCAACCGCATCCAGCTCGGCCAGATCGGCGCGTCCAATGCCGCCTACCAGCAGCTGTCGGTGGAGACCTTCGGGCGCTGGGACGACCGCCGCGTGCCCCCCTCCAATCGCCCCCGCTGGGAACTGGCGAACTGGCCCCTGGCCCAGTGGCCCCTCTGCCCCCGCGTCGAGCAGCAACGCGCCCAGCTCCAGCAACAGGCTGAGCAGCAACGCGCCGAACTGGCGAGCCTGGAAGCCCAGATCCGCCAGGCACCCAGCCACGCCGAGTTCCTGGCCACCAGCCGGCCCCAGGTGTTCGAGCAGGTGTTCCTGCGCAGCGCCGATGGCCGCATCGAACTCAAGGACGGCGTCCAGGCCTTCGGGGCGGCGTGGCAGTTCTTCTGGAACCCACCGGCCGAGTACCGCAGCGATCTGATCCTGAGCTGGGTGTACATGGCCGTCTCGATCATCACCTCCGCCGGTGCCGTCGCCCTGCTCCACTGGCAGTCGCGGGCCGACAACACCCGCATGTCGTTTGCGGTGCCCTGCGGTCAGTACCGCTTCAAGCTGCTCAGCGAACTGCGCGACCGGCTGCCGGCGGAGATGCAGCAGTTCTTCCTCGAGCGTCAGCGCCAGCGCCTCGAGCAGCGCATCCCGCCGGCTCGCGGTGTGGCGATCGAGGAGATCTCCAACCTCAACCCCGACTTCCAGACCCTCGCCTACCTGATGCAGCGCGGCGATGAAACCACCCAGCAGGAGGCGCAGCGCCAGTACTGGCAGCACCTGATCAACCTCTACATCAACGACACCAGCACCAGCGGCGACATCGATTACGACTACCTCTACAACAACGTGATCGGCTTCTGGCGCAACCTCAAATCCGCCAGCCACGTGCAGGTCGCACACGCCCGCTTCATCGATCCGCCAGCCAACAGCTGAAGCCCTCACCACAGACCCACCCCTTGAGCGACAACCTTCAGCAGCGCCTGCTCGCCCACCTGGAGCAGCTCGCCCGGCCCCGCCACACCAAGTGGGATCCCCTTGGCCTGATGAGCGTGCGCGCCTACCTCCACGAGCAGCTCGCCGCCTTCGGGGAGGTGGAGGAGCATCGGTTCCAGGAGGGCAGCGAGGCCGGCATCAACCTGATCCTCAGGCTCCCCGGCCAACAGCCCAAGCTCGATCCGTTGCTGGTGGGGGCCCACTACGACGGCCCCCTGCAGTCCATCGGCGCCGACGACAACGCCACAGGGGTGGCCGCCCTCCTGGAGCTGGCCGGCCGCTGGAGCGCCACGCCACCGCGCCGGCCCGTCTGGCTGGTGGGCTTCGACCAGGAGGAGTGGGGGATGCTCGGCAGCAAGGCCCTGGCCCGAGACCTGCGCCAGGCCGGCCAGAAGCTGCGGCTGATGGTGAGCCTGGAGATGCTCGGCCACACCTGCCAGGCCAGGACTCCCCACATCGGTCATTCGCACGAGCCAGCAACCATGGCGGC
>JBFLKL010000141.1:0-9846 GCA_040883175.1 Synechococcaceae cyanobacterium
CGCCCCGCATCGGGATGCTGCCCCGGCCGCTCAGGTAGGTGTCGCGCCCGCCACTGCCGGTGAGCAGCTCTCCGCCCGTGGGGAAGTCGGGTCCGGGCACCAGCTGCAGCAGCTTCTCGTCGCTCAGCTCCGGGTTGCGCACCAGGGCGATCAGGGCATCGACGATCTCACCGAGGTTGTGGGGCGGGATGCTGGTGGCCATGCCCACGGCGATGCCGCTGCAGCCGTTGAGCAGCAGGAAGGGCAGCTGGGCCGGCAGCACCGTGGGCTCCTGCTGGGAGCCGTCGAAGTTGGGAGCGAAATCAACGGTGTCGTCGCCGATCTCATCCAGCAGGGCCTGATTGGCGATCGGCGCCAGCCGCGTTTCGGTGTAGCGCATGGCGGCCGGCGGGTCGTCATCCACCGAGCCGAAGTTGCCGTGGCCATCGAGCAGGGGGTGACGGCTGGCGAAGGTCTGCACCAGCCGCACCAGGGCGTCGTAGACGGCCTGGTCGCCATGGGGGTGGTATTTCCCGAGCACGTCCCCCACGACGCGGGCGCATTTGCGGTAAGGCCGATCCGGGGTGAGCCCCAGTTCGTGCATCGCAAAGAGGATGCGTCGCTGCACCGGTTTGAGGCCATCCCGCACATCCGGGAGTGCCCTCCCCACGATCACGCTCATGGCGTATTCGAGGTAGGAGCGCTGCATCTCCTGGTGCAGGGCGATCGGCTGAATCCGGGATTCTTCAGGCCGGTCTTCGGGTCGGTCTCCTGGTCGCGCCTCGGCCATCCGGTACTGCGGTGTGAGGGCGAAGTGTGGCGCTCAGCCTACCGATGCCGGCCTGCCCGGCCCGTGCCCATGGCCGCTGTCAGGGGTTGGCGTTGGCCTCGGCCCGCTCCACATCGGCCCGCAGCTCCTCCAGGGCCAGCAGGCGCCGTGTACTGCTGCGCAGCTTCGGTCCCCACAGCTGTTCCTCCTGATAGCTGTCGAGCACGTAGTCGGGTTCGGAGGCGAGCGCCTTGCCGGCGCGATCGAGGGCCTCACGCCGGCCCTCCGCTCCCCGCTCGAACACGGCGGCGGCCAGGGCCAGGTTGGGCTCGGCGGCCTCCGGCCGGATCTCCAGCACCCGGCGCCAGCGCACGATGGCTGAGTCCACCTGGCCCATTTCGTACAGCACCAGGGCCTGATTGTTGATCGCCTCCCAGAAGTCGCGCCGCAGTTCGGCGGCCCTCTCGAAGGCCTCCAGGGCCTGGCGGGGCTGGCTCAGCAGGATGTGGGCGTTGCCAACATCGAAGTAGGCGTTGGCGTTGCGGGGGTCCCGGCGCAGCCCCTGCCGCAGCAGCTCGAGACCTTCGGCCGGTCGGCCGTCGCGCAGGGCCAGCGAGCCCTGGGCGAACCAGATGCCGGCGTTATCCGGATCCAGCTCCCGGGCCCGGGCCAGCGAGCTTCCCGCATCCTCCATCTGGTTGCTGCGCAGCTGGGCCTCGGCCAGCAGCACCCAGCCACGGGGATCGGCCGGCAGCAGCTGCACCGTGAGCGCCGCCAGCCGGGCCGCATCCTCCGCCTGGCCCAGTTGCAGCAGCCGTGCCGCGGCCTGGGCGATGCCCAGGCCCGTGGCCTCCAGTTCCTGGCGCTGGGGAATGTACACATAGGGCACCAGCGCCAGGGCCGGTGCCATGCCGCCGAGGCTCACGCCGAGCGCCAGGAGCGGGAGGGTGCGCACCAGAGTGCGCCGCCAGCGCGACGGCATCGAAAGGGGGCAATTCCTCCCAGCCTAGGGATCCACTTTCGGCCCATCTCCCAGGACCGCTCGGATGTTGCGCCGCCACATCCAGGGTTTGATGCGCCGCAGGGCCGAGGCCCGCAGCCGGCTGTCCCACTCCGCATCGCTCCAGCTCAGCGCCTCCTCCGCCCGCAGGTCCAGCCACCAGGGGCGCGGTTGCAGATCCGGGTCATCGCTGGATGGCAGCGACTGGTGGTTCCAGGGGCAGGCCTCCTGGCAGAGGTCACAGCCGGCCACCCAGCCCTGCAGCCGCTCGGCGATCGGCTGCGGCAGGGCGGCGTCGCGGTTCTCGATCGTGTGGAAGGCGATGCAGCGGCGACTGTCCACCACGAAGGGTTCGCTGATGGCGCCGGTGGGGCAGGCGGGGATGCAGCGGCTGCAGCTGCCGCAGAGGGACGGGGCGGGCGCGTCAGCCGGCAGCTCCAGGGTGGTGAGCAGGTGTCCGAGGAGAAGCCAGGATCCCCGTTGGGGGTGGATCAGGTTCCCGTGCTTGCCGATCCAGCCCACACCGGCCTCCTCGGCCCAGGCCTTGTCCATCAGCGGTGCGCTGTCGACACAGGCACGCCAGCGCACCGTGCCCACCTGCTGCTCCAGCCAGTGTCCCAGCCGCCGCAGGCGGCCGTCGATCACCCGGTGGTAGTCGCGGCCCCAGCCGTAGCGCGCCACCCTCAGTGACCCGGGGATCCGCTGCGCCGCCACGTGGTGATTCAGTCCCACCGCCAGCAGGCTGCGCACGCCTGGCAGGAGCGTTTCCACCGCCCGGCGGCGCGGATCGGCCATCCAGTCCATGTCCGCCTGGTGGCCCCGCTGCAACCAGCGCTCCAGGGCCGCGCTGCGCAGGGCCATTCGCTCGCTGCCCGGCACGGAGGCGATCCCCACGGGATCGAAGCCCAGACGGCGGGCCTCCTCCCGGAGCCGCGTCGCCAGTGTGCTGGCAGAGCCGGCAGCCACCCGTACAGTTGCGCCACTTCTCAACTCTGTAGCGCTTGAACCCGACATCCGCGTCCTCCAGCCGCTTCGCCCTCCTGCTCCGCTGGCTGGGGCTCACCCTGGTGGTGTTGATGGGGCTTCAGCTCACTGCCCTGCTGGTGAACTGGAACTGGGATCTGGAGCCCTTCCGCCAGGTGTTCCTCGATCGGCTGGTGGGCGAGGGCCCCATGGCTCTGGTGGGTCTGCTGCTGATGCTGATCGCCCAGCGCCTGGAGGGAGCGGCGGGCCGCACCCCCCTGCGCTGGCTGGTGGGGGTGCTGGCCGGCGTGTTGGCGATCGCCATGGTGGTGGCCGTGCCGTTGTCGCTGAACAGCGAGGCGGCCCTGGCCCAGGAGGCCCAGCAGCAGGATGCCGCCATCGCCCAGCAGGCGATGCAGCTGGAGATGCAGAAGCAGCAGGTGGAGGATCCCGGTTTCGTCGACCAGTTGATCGCCGAGGCCGAAAAGGAGGGCCGCATTCCTCCCGAGGCCAGCGATGAGGAAAAGAAGCAGCGGGCCCGTGAGTTCATCGACAGCCAGATCAGGCCCCAGCTCGAGCAGGCCGAGCAGCAGCTCTCCCAGGCCCGCTTTGCCCGCAACCTGGCGGTGCAGCAGCGGCGCTTCGGTGTCACCGGCCGTGCCGTGGCCCTGGCGATCGCCTTCGTGCTCGTGGCGCTGGTGGCACTGGTCTGACGGTCGCCACGGGTGTACGGCTGGCTAAGTTGCTGGACTCAGCCGACGGCCGGAACGCGGGGTTTGCCTTGGTTCAGTCCAATCCCAGACCTGACCTGCCACTGGGCAACCGTCTCCAGCAGGATCTCAAGAACGATCTGATCGCCGGCCTGCTGGTGGTGATCCCGCTGGCCACCACCATCTGGCTGGCCACCACCGTCAGCCGTTTCGTGCTGGCGTTTCTCACCACGATCCCCAAGCAGTTCAACCCGTTCAACACCCTCAACCCACTCCTGCAGGAGCTGATCAACCTGGGGGTGGGTCTGCTGGTGCCTCTGCTTGGCATCCTCCTGATCGGTCTGATGGCCCGGAACATCGTGGGCCGCTGGCTGCTGGAGTTCGGCGAGGGCACGCTGCTGCGCATTCCCCTGGCCGGCTCCGTCTACAAGACGCTCAAGCAGCTGCTGGAAACCTTTCTGCAGGGCAACTCCACCCGCTTCCGGCGGGTTGTGCTGGTGGAGTACCCCCGCGAGGGTCTCTACGCCGTCGGTTTCGTCACCGGTCCCCTCGGCACCGCCCTGCAGAGTGGCTTCGACGAGCCGATGCTCAGTGTCTTCATCCCCACCGCCCCGAATCCCACCACCGGGTGGTACACCGTGGTGCCGGAGCGGTCGGTGAAGGATCTCGATCTCTCGGTGGAGGATGCCTTCCGCACGATCATCTCCGCCGGCATCGTCAGTCCCGATGAGCGTGAAGCTCCCTCCAGCCGCAGCTTCTCCAGCCTGCTGGCCCAGCTGCGGGCCCCCCAGATGTCCTGATGTCCAGTCGCAGTCTCTCCCGTGAACTGGCCCTGCTGATGCTGGGTCAGACCAGTGACCGTGGCGAGACGACCGCTGCACGGCGCCAGCCTGAGCCCTCGCCGGCGTTGGAGGCGCTGCTGCAGCAGGCCCTGGCCAGCCTCAGCCAGCATGTGCGCGATTCGCTGGATCACTCCGCCGCCGATCTGCAGACCGCTCAGCAGGAGCTGCTGGACAGTGAGCTGCAGGAGCAGGGTGCCCACCAGCTGCCAAGGGTCCGTCAGCATCTTCAGCAGGGCCTGGCGGCCGCCGAGCAGGCGCTCAATCGCCTGTCCGCCAGCCTGGAGCTGCCGCGTCTGCTGCTTCTCGCCGACCAGGAGGAGGTGCGCCGTGGGGCCATCGACCGCGCCCGGGCGGTGCTGAGCGACCGCGAGGACATCGATCGCCGCCTTGATGGGGTGATGGAGGGCTGGCGCCTGGCCAGGCTGCCCCGCATCGACCGGGACATTCTGCGTCTGGCGGTGGTGGATCTGACCCAGTTCGGCACCCCCGCCGCCGTGGCCTGCAACGAGGCCGTGGAACTGGCCAACCGCTACAGCGACGAGCAGGGTCGGCGCATGATCAACGGCGTGTTGCGCCGCTTCACCACTGCCGCACGGAGTGGAGGCTGATGGTCTTCGACTGGTTCAGACGCAATCTCAAGCCCGAAACCGCGAACCCGGAGCCGGCCGCCGGCCCGGAGAAGGCCGCTCCCGAGCCCCAGTCTCCCGCCCAGGACCCGACCGCTCCCGCCCAGGACGTGACTGAGGCGCACACCCCTGCAGCGGCCCCCGCTGCCGAGCCGGCCGCGGCCCCCTCCCAGGATGCCCTGGAGTGGGCACGCCAGGCCTACGCCCGCCTCAAGGCCGAACAGGAGGCAGCCCGGCTCCAGGAGGCGCAGGTCGTCCCTGAGCCGGAGCCGTCCGGGCCGGATCTCGAACCCGAGCCCTCCGCCACCCCCGCCAGTCCGTCCTCCGCCCCCACAGCTGCTCCCGGTCCGTCGCTGCTCGAGCAGGCGGCTGCCCGCCGCGCCGAGCGCCAGCAGGCCCTCACCGCCCCCCCGGCGCCCGAATCCACCGCCGGACCTGCCGTCGCCCCCACAGCCGTTCCAGCGGCGCCCGCCACCGCCGACAGTGCCGAGCCCCGGCTGGGGGCGTTCGACGACACCTTCACCTGGTCAGCGGAGGTCCTGGCCGCCCAGGGCCGGGGGATCGATCAGGTGTCGCTGGAGGAGATCGACTGGCTGGGTCGGCTGCGCCAGGGCCTGGAGAAAACCCGCCGCGGCTTCGTCACCCAGCTGCTCGACAGCCTCGGTGACGACCCGCTCAGTCCCGAGCTGCTCGACGACCTCGAGACAGCTCTGCTGAGGGCGGATGTGGGTGTGCGTGCCACCGATCGGGTGCTGGAGGCCCTCCGCCAGCGTCTCAACGAGGAGGTGGTGGATCCGGCTGAGGGACTGCGCTTCCTCAAGGACCAGCTGCGCGCCATCCTCGACGGTCCCATCGAGACCAGCGGCGTGCCCCTGCTGGCTCCCCAGCGCGAACGCCTGAACGTGTGGCTGCTGGTGGGCGTCAACGGCGTGGGCAAGACAACCACCCTCGGCAAGCTGGCCAACCTGGCGGTGCGCAGCGGCTACAGCTGCCTGATCGCCGCCGCTGACACGTTCCGAGCCGCCGCGGTGCAGCAGGTGCAGGCCTGGGGTGACCGGAGCCGGGTGCCAGTGATCGCCAACCCCACCGCCAACGCCGATCCCGCCGCCGTCGTCTACGACGCCATCGGCGCGGCCCAGGCCAAGGGAACCGAGCTGGTGCTGGTGGACACCGCCGGCCGACTGCAGACCAAGCACAACCTGATGGAGGAGCTCTCCAAGGTGCGTCGCATCATCGACAGGCTGGCCCCCGAGGCCGCTGTGGAGTCGCTGCTTGTGCTCGATGCCAGCCAGGGCCAGAACGGCCTCAGGCAGGCCATGGCCTTCGCCAGTGCTGCCGGCCTCACCGGGGTGGTGATCACCAAGCTCGACGGCTCTGCCCGCGGCGGTGTGGCCCTTGCGGTGGCGTCCGAGGCCGGCCTGCCGATCCGGTTCATCGGCGCCGGCGAGGGCATCCGCGACCTGCGGCCCTTCAACAGCTTCGAGTTCGTGGAGGCTCTGCTCGCCAGCTGAGGTCGCGTCGGAGCGAACGCGGCTATCTTGCGACTCCTTCGCGGCAGCTCGGTGAGCCAGACGCCGCCAGCTGTTCCCCAGCCTCCGCTCTCGCCCGGGGCTTCGCTGCGCCAGCTGCTCGACAGCCTCAACCGCGAGCAGCGGCGCAATCAGGAGCTTCTGGCGTCTCTGGGTTTCGTGTTGCGCAGCTTCACCAACCTCAGCCGCCTGCTGGAGCTGGTGCCGCTGGTGGCCGCCCGTCTGGTGGAGGCCGACGGGGCCCTGCTGGTGGCCTTTCGCGAGGACGGCCGTCTGTGGCGTGAGCAGGTGCACGCCGCGCCGCTGGAGCGCAGCGCCGAACTGGTGCGCCGCCTGGCGGCCCTGCCGGACAGCGATCTGCAGCCCGTGGACCACGACGGTGCCGAGGCTGAGCTGGAGAAGGCTGCGCGGCTGGATCAGCGGGTGGGGCGCCTGCTGGGCCGCGCCGAACTGTTCTCCACGTCCCTGGTGGCCCGCGGCCGTCAGCGTGGGCGCCTGTATGTGTTCAGCCGGCGGGAGGGATTCAGCTGGAGCGAGGTGCACCGGCGCCATGTGCAGCTGGTGGCCGATCTCACCGCCGTGGCCCTGGAGAACGAGGTGCTGCAGCAGGACATGCGCCGCCATGAGCGGGTGGACCGGCAGCTCAGCATCGGCGCCGAGATCCAGGCCCAGCTGGTGCCGGACCGCTGTCCGGTGATCGAGGGGGTGGACCTGGCGGCCCGCTGCCGTCCGGCCTTCGAGGTGGGCGGCGATTACATCGACTTCATTCCCGCCCGCCCCCGCCTGCTCGGTCGCCGCCGCGAGCGGGGCCGCTGGGCGGTGGTGGTGGGCGATGTGATGGGCAAGGGGGTGCCGGCGGGCCTGCTGATGACGCTGCTGCGGGGCATGCTGCGGGCCGGGGCCCTCAGCGGCCATGCCCCCGACCGCATCCTGCACGACCTCAACCAGCTGGCCCAGGAGGACCTCTCCCAGTCGCACCGGTTCGTGACGCTCTTCTACGCCGACTTCGACCCCCTGACGCGGCTGCTGCGCTACAGCAACGCCGCCCACAACCCGCCGCTGCTATGGCGGCGGCGTCTCAACCGCGTCGAGCGTCTCGATGCCCCGGGGCTGCTGATCGGCCTGCAGAGCGAGGCCGAGTACGGCAGCGAGTCGATCGTGCTGGAGCCGGGCGATGTGGTGCTCTTCTACACCGATGGCGTCACCGAGGCCAGCGGCCTCAGCGGGGAACGCTACGAGGAGGAGCGACTGCGGCGCAGCCTCCTGGCCTCCAGCCGCTCGGGCCTGGGGGCCCAGGACATTCTCGATCAGCTGTTCGCCCGCCTCGACCGCTTCGTGGGCTCGGACCGGCAGCCGCAGGACGACGCCTCCATGGTTGTGTTCAAGGTGCGTGACGAGGTGATGCTTCCCTCCCTGTCCCCGGGCGGCCCCGGGAACCGAGTGGCAAGCTGAGCCCCACCCCGCCAAGCCGCCGCGCACCCGTCCATGGCCGTCGATTCCTCCGCGTCCGCCTGGAGCCAGCGCTTTGACCAGGGCCTCCATCCCGCCATCGAGCGCTTCAACGCCTCGATCGGTTTCGACATTGCCCTTCTGCAGGAAGATCTGGACGGCTCTGTGGCCCATGCCCGCATGCTCGGCCAGTGCGGCGTGATCAGCCCGGCGGAGGCGGCCCGGCTGATCGAGGGGCTGGAGCTCGTGCGCAGCGAGGCGGACGAGGGCCGCTTCAACCCCGGCCTGGAGGCCGAGGACGTGCACTTCGCGGTGGAACGTCGGCTGATCGAGCTGCTCGGGCCCCTGGGCAAGAAGCTGCACACCGGCCGCTCCCGCAACGACCAGGTGGGCACCGACCTGCGCCTCTGGCTGCGGCGCCAGATCGATGCGATCGATGCCGATCTGCTCCGCTTTCAACGCGCCCTGCTGGCCCAGGCCGAGCGCCATGCCGACACATTGATACCCGGCTACACCCACCTGCAGCGGGCCCAGCCCCTCTGCCTGGCCCATCACCTCCTGGCCTACATCGAGATGGCCGAGCGCGACCGCCAGCGCCTGGCTGACGTCCGCAAGCGCGTGAACATCTGTCCCCTGGGGGCCGCGGCCCTGGCCGGTACGCCGGTGCCGATCGATCGCCGCGCCACGGCGGCGGAGCTGGGTTTTGCCGGGATCTATGCCAACAGCCTCGACGCGGTGAGTGATCGCGACTTCGCGGTGGAGTTCATGGCGGCGGGTTCCCTGGTGCTGGCCCACCTCAGCCGTCTGGCCGAGGAGGTGATTCTCTGGGCGAGTGAAGAGTTCGGCTTTGTCGCTCTGAGTGATCGCTGCGCCACGGGCAGCAGCCTGATGCCCCAGAAGAAGAACCCTGACGTGCCCGAGCTGGTGCGCGGCAAGAGCGGCCGGGTGTTCGGCCATCTGATGGGGCTGCTCACCATGATCAAGGGTCTGCCGCTGGCCTACAACAAGGACTTCCAGGAGGACAAGGAGGCCCTGTTCGACGGCGTGCGCACCCTGCGCGACTGCCTCGAGGCGATGGCCATCCTGTTCGAGGAGGGCCTGGCGTTCCGACCCCAGCGTCTCGAGGCTGCCGTGGCTGCCGACTTCTCCAACGCCACCGATGTGGCCGATTACCTGGTGGCCAGGGGCGTTCCCTTCCGTGAGGCCTATCAGCTGGTGGGCGGTCTGGTGAAGACCTGCCTCGCCGAGGGGGTGCTGCTGCGTGATCTGCCCCTGGAGCGCTGGCAGCAGCTGCATCCGGTCTTCGAGGCCGACATCGTCGCCGCCATCGAACCGCGTCAGGTGGTGGCAGCACGCCGCAGCGAGGGGGGCACCGGCTTCGAGCGTGTGCGGGGGCAGCTGGTGGCGGCGCGGCAGCGGCTCGGGGCGTTGGAGCAGAACCAGGCCTGAATCCGGCCCTAGGCTGGGGCCGTTCCAGGGCAGGGTTCCTTTCCCCCGCCCGCCCCCTTGATGTGAGCATCTTCGTCGGCAATCTGCCCTTCCGCGCTGAGCAGGAGGATGTGGTGGAGCTGTTTTCTCCCTTTGGGGAGGTGGTCAACTGCTCCCTTCCCCTCGAGCGCGACACCGGCCGCAAGCGTGGCTTCGCCTTCGTGGAGATGGCTGATCCCGAGATGGAAAGCCGGGCCATCGAGG
The DNA here is from genome assembly GCA_040883175.1 of Synechococcaceae cyanobacterium. Lineage (GTDB taxonomy): Bacteria > Cyanobacteriota > Cyanobacteriia > PCC-6307 > Cyanobiaceae > NIES-981. The sequence continues at coordinate 9,560 of JBFLKL010000141.1, forward strand.
CCCTTCAGGGTGCCGAACTGATGGGTCGGCCCCTGCGCATCAACAAGGCCGAGCCGCGCAGCAGTGCCCCTCGCCGCTCGGGCGGGGGTTACGGCGGCGGTGGCGGTTACGACAGCGGCCATGGTGGCGGCTACGGCGGTGGCGCCGGCCCTGCGCCTGCTGGTGGTCCCAGGGGTTCGGGAGCCCGCGGCTGGGCCTGACCCTCGAGAACAACGTCACCGTCCCGCGCGGGATCCACATCACCAACTCCAGCGGGCACCTGGCCTTCGACCTCTTCGGCACCTCCC
>JBFLKL010000142.1:0-2789 GCA_040883175.1 Synechococcaceae cyanobacterium
CCACGGCTCAGCCCCAGAGGCGGCGCCGCGGCGCCGCCGCCAGTCGCCGGTGGGTGTCGGCCAGCAGGTCGGGGATGGGCAGCTGGTGGGGGCAGCGTGGCAGGCAGGCGCCGCAGCGCCGGCAGGCCTCGGCGTTGATCTCCTCCCACCAGTGCCCGGCGCGGCCGATGAGGTTGTAACGCTCGCCGGCGAAGGCGGTCATGCCATGGCCCAGTGCCAGGTTGCGCAGCCGCAGCAGCTCCGGGATCGGCACGGCGCTGGGACAGGGCAGGCAGGCACGGCACTGGCCGCAGCGCTCGGCCCCCAGGCGCTCGCGGCCGGCGGCGGCCAGGCGGTCGAGAGCAGCACGGTGCGCTGGGGTGAGCCAGGAGCCTGTGGGGCGGGGGCAGGCACTCTCCAGGCTGGACCCGCCCCATCCCCCGCCGCCGGCCGCAGGCCCGGCGATGGCGGTGGCCCAGGCCAGATCGCCCGGCTGTTCGGCCCCCAGGCTGAGGGTGGAGATGCCCTGATCGAGCAGAAAGCGGTAGGCGAGCTCCAGGGGGTGGAACGGGGCGCAGTCGGCCAGCAGCTCCGGCGGCGGGTCGTAGAGACGGCCGCCCTTGTCGGCCGGTGAGATGGCCAGCACGCCGATGCCGTTGGCCAGGGCGGCGCGGGCCAGCGGCAGGCGGGTCTGGTCGAACAGGTGCAGGTGCAGGCTGCAGAAGCTGAAGCGACCCGTGGCCAGGGCCCGCTCGATCAGTCCGTTGCTGCCGTGGCTGGAGAAGCCCACCTGGCCCACCAGTCCCTCGCCGAGGGCCCAGGCCAGGAGTTCGGCGCCCGCTCCGCGGGTGGCCCAGTGCAGGTGTTCGGGGCGGTTGAGGCCGTGCACGGCCAGGCTGTCCAGCCGCGGGATGCCCAGCCGGGCCAGGATCCCCCGCAGCTGCCGGCGGCCGTCTGCCAGCTCGCAGAGCGGCAGCAGCTTGCTGGTGATCCGCCAGCCATCCTGCGGCCCCAGTCCTTCAGCGGTCAGCCTGGCCAGGCCCTGGCCGAGGAAGGTCTCCGCCGGCCCGTAGGCCGGGGCGGTCTCCAGGTGGTTGATGCCGGCGGCCAGGGCGGCCCTCAGCACCGCCTCCATCCGGGCCGTGCTGGCCAGGGCGCGCATGGTGCCCAGGGTGAACAGCGAGACTCCGGGGCCGACACCGAAGGTCCGCCGGCCGCCTGCAGGCGGCTGCCCAGGCTCGCCGGCTGATTCAGACAGGGCTGGCGCCGGGATTGTCATCGCTGGCGTCGCCCGATGGCTCGCCGCCGGGTTCCTCGCCGCCGGTTTCCGGCTCAGGCTGGGCCTTGCTCAGGTGACGCACCAGCTCGGCGGGGCTCACCGAGTCGAGGAAGCGTCGGAACTCGCTGCTGTCCTCGGCGTCGGCCTCGGCATCCACCGGGATCGAGGCATCGGCCACCACCTCCTCCAGCATCCAGATGCCGCTGCCGGTGCGCACCGCCAGGGCGATGGCGTCACTGGGCCGCGCATCCACCTCGACCAGCTCCTCGGCGCCCTCGCCGTTGCCCTGGTGACTGAGTTTGAGCACGGCGCGGAAGGTGTTGTCCTCGATGGCGTGGATGATCACCCGCTCGAGCTGCAGCTCACCCGCCCTGAGCAGCGAAACCATCAGGTCGTGGCTGAGGGGTCTGGGGGGTGGCGCATCGGCCACACCGGCCAGGATGTTCTGGGCCTGGGCCTGATCGATCCAGATCGGCACCTGGCGCCGGCCGGAGGGATCGCGCAGCAGCACGATCGGGCTGCGGCTGGTCGCGTCCAGGGCGATCCCGGCAACCTGCATTTCCACCATGACCTGGATCCCCCTCTGATCGATTATGACCAGCCGGGGGGTGCCGACGATGTTCACCGGACTGGTGCGGGCCACGGGTGTGATCGAGAGGGCCGGCGGCGGTGTCCGGGTGCGCTGGCAGGCGGCGCCAGGCCACTGGGATCCCGCGCAGCTGGAACTGGGCGAGAGCGTGGCGGTGGACGGGGTGTGTCTGACGGTGGCTGAGCTGCTGGCCGACGGCTTCCGGGCCGACGTGAGCCAGGAGACCCTGGGGCGCAGCACCCTGGCCGGCAAGGCCGATCGCCGTGGCGCCGTGAACCTGGAGCCGGCCCTGCGGCTGCTGGACCGCCTGGGCGGCCATCTGGTGAGTGGCCATGTGGATGGCCTCGGACGGGTTGGGGCGATCGAGCCCCGCCCGGGCTCCTGGCACCTGGAGATTCGCTGGCAGGATCCCGCCTACGGCCGCTATGTGTGCGAGAAGGCCAGCGTGGCGGTGGATGGCGTCAGCCTCACCGTGGCCGGCAGCGGCGAGGGCGGTGGTCGGTTCTGGATCGCCGTGATCCCCCACACCTGGACCGGCACCACCCTGCAGTGGCTGCGGCCTGGTGATGCGGTGAACCTGGAAGCCGACCTGCTGGCCAAGTACGCGGAGAGCCTGCTGCGGGCGCGCCTGGCGACCGGGGAGGAAGGGGCCCCTGGCGGGTCTGGTGCCGGAGCGGCCCTCAACCAGGCCTGGCTGGTCGAACACGGCTGGTGTTCCTAGCTTCGGGTGAACGCCGAGGCCTGAAGCCATGACCCGTGCATCCCGTGGGCGCCTGGACGGTCAGCTCCGAGCCTTCACCCTGTTCGAGGGGGTGTTGATGCTTGTGCTGGGGTTGCTGGCGCTGCTCTTTCCGGTGCTTGCTTCGGTGTGGGCCACGGCGGTGGTGGCCGTGGCCTTTCTGGTGGGGGGCATCGTGGGATGGATCGACAACCTGATGCGGG
>JBFLKL010000143.1:0-5507 GCA_040883175.1 Synechococcaceae cyanobacterium
ACCGGGCGGAACCGTGGCACTCGCCTCAGGGGGGCGGTAGGCATGAACCGTGGTGATCGGGTCCTGCAGAAAATCCATGGCCCTGGGTGCGCGAAGGAGGTGGCGGCTTTGGTGAGGACGAAGCGTTCCGGTCCCGCCGAGACGAAGCGTGGCGATTCCACGGCGGTCTGCCGGCTTCAGGAGCTGCTGCGAGGGATCTATGGGGCTGATGGTGCGCGGCTCGCGCAGACACTGATGTCGCATCCGCTGCCGTGTCAGCAGACCCGCAACCAGCCCGCGGCCCACTGGGATGGGGGCACGGCGGTGCTGATCGCCTACCCCGATGGCGTGCAGGCCCGGGGCATGGCATCCCTGGAGGCACTGGGCTGCGCCCTGGATGGCCCACTGGCGGGACTGTTCCCTGTGGTGCACGTGCTGCCATTCCTGCGCTCCAGCGGCGATGGCGGCTTCGCCATCAGCGATCACGAACGGCTGGAGCCGCGTTTCGGTGACTGGCAGGACCTGGCCTGTCTGGGGCGAGGCCGGCAGCTGATGGCGGATCTCGTGCTCAACCACGTGTCGGCCACCCACCCGTGGGTGCAGGACGCCCTGCGGAGTCCCGGGCCCGGTGGGGCGATGGTGCTGGAGCGGCCTGACGGCGACGGCTGGGAGCAGGTGGTGCGGCCCCGGAGCACCCCCCTGTTCACCCGCTTCCACACCCCGGGGGGAGCCCGGGAGCTGTGGACCACCTTCGGACCCGATCAGGTGGATGTGAACTGGCGCAACCCGGCGGTGCTGGAGGCCTTTGTGGCCCAGATGGACCGCCTGCTGGCGCATGGCGTGCGCTGGCTGCGGCTGGACGCGGTGGGGTTCCTCTGGAAGCAGTCCCACACCGGCTGTATCCATCTCCCCCAGGTGCACGACCTGGTGCGGGTGCTGCGGCTGCTGCTGGAGAAGCGCAGCGGCGGCACCGGCACCCTGGTCAGCGAAACCAACGTGCCCCAGGCCGAGAACCTCAGCTATGTGTCCGGCGGTGACGAGGCCCACCTGGCCTACAACTTTCCCCTGCCCCCGCTGCTGCTTGAGGCCCTGCTCAGCGGCCGGGCGGATCTGCTGGCGGGCTGGCTGCGGCAGTGGCCCCCGCTGCCGCCGGGCAGCGGTCTGCTCAACTTCGCCGCCAGTCACGACGGCAGCGGCCTGCGTCCCCTCGAGGGCCTGATGCCGGAGGAGCGGCTGCAGGTGCTGCTTGAGGCCTGCGAGCGGAGGGGCGGACGGATCAGCCGCCGCCGCCAGGCCGATGGCCGGGAGCGGCCCTACGAGCTCAACATCGCCTGGTGGAGCGCCATGGGCGGCCCCGGACCCCGTCCGGACCCGCTGCAGCTGCCGCGCCATCTCTGCAGCCTGCTGCTGCTGCTGGCCCTGCCGGGGGTGCCGGCCTTCTACCTGCCGGCGCTGCTAGCCAGCGCCAACGACCAGCGCGCCTTCGCCCGCAGCGGCCACCCCAGGGACCTGAACAGGCCCCGTTGCCAGCTCAGCTGGCTGGAGCGGCAGCTGGAATCACCCCGTACGCCGGCCGCACGCATCGCGGCTGCCCTGCGCCGGGCCCTGGCGGTGCGAGCGCAGCTGCCGGCCCTTGCACCCGATGCGCCGCTGACCTGTGCGGAGACGGGGAACCCGGCGCTGCTGCTGCTCCAACGCGGCCGGGGGGCGGAGACGCTGTCAGCCCTGCACAACGTCTCCGCCAGCCCCCAGCCCCTGCCGTTGGACCTGCTGCAGGGATGTGAAGAGAGCGAGGGGTGGTGGGAGCACCTCAGCGGCTCCAGCTTCGATGCGGCCGCCCATCCCGGGCTGGCGCCCTTTGCGGTGCTCTGGCTGCAACGGCAGCGTCCCGGAATCGTGGCAACGCCAGAAAGCGGAGGCCGGCGATGACGCGCTGGTGGGTGGTGACCGACCTGGACGGCACGCTGCTGGATCACCACTACGACTGGCAGCCCGCCGCCCCATGCCTGCGGGCCCTGAAGCGCAGGGGGGTGCCCGTGATCCCCTGCACCAGCAAGACGGCCGCCGAGGTGCGCGCCTTCCGCCGGGCGGCTGAGCTCAACGGGCCCTACATCGTGGAGAACGGTGGCGCGGTGTACGGCGCTGGAGAGCCACTGGTGCTGGGCCGGCCCAGCGATCAGCTGGCGCAGCAGCTGGACGCCCTGGCCCAGGAGCTGAGCGTGCCCCTGCGATCCCTGAACGCCTGCACGCTGCCCGAGGTGCAGGCCCTGACCGGCCTGGCGGGCGAGGCGGCCCGGCTGGCGCTGGCGCGGCAGTGGAGCCTGCCCTTCCTGCCGCCGGCCGCTGAGCACTGGAGGGCGCTGCAGGCAGCGGCGGAGCAGCGGGGACTGGCGGTGGTGCAGGGCAACCGGCTGGCCCACCTGCTGGCGCGCGGCTGCGACAAGGGCCAGGCACTGGCGGCGTTGCGGCGGCGTTGCGCCCCCCCGGGCCTGCGCGTGCTCGCCCTGGGCGATTCCCCCAACGACCTGCCCCTGCTGCAAGCGGCCGATGTGGCCGTGGTGGTGCCTGGCGCCAACGGCCCCCACCCTGAGCTGCAGGCAGGGGTCAGCAGCAGCCGCTGGCAGCTGGCACCGGCCCCCCACGCTCCGGGCTGGGCCGCCGCCGTGGCCGCAGTGCTGGGCCTGAGCTGAAGCGGGCTCAGGAGAGAATGGCCACCAACTGGAACCGCCCGCCCGCATGACCACCAGCAACCCCGCCTACGGCGCGCTCACCAACCAGGGGAACAGCACCAACATCGTGTGGCACCACAGCACCGTGACCCGGGCCGCACGGGCCCACCAGCGTGGGCACCGCAGCGCCATCCTCTGGTTCACGGGGCTCAGTGGGGCGGGCAAGAGCACCCTCGCCAACGCTGTGAACTCTGCCCTGTTCGAGCAGGGCATGGCCTGCTACGTGCTCGACGGCGACAACATCCGCCACGGCCTCTGTCAGGACCTGGGCTTTTCCGATGCCGACCGGGAGGAGAACATCCGCCGCGTCGGCGAAGTGGCCAAGCTGTTCATGGATGCCGGCGTGATCGTGCTCACCGCCTTCGTGTCACCATTCCGGGCCGACCGCGATCGGGTGCGAGATCTGGTGCCTGCAGGCGACTTCATCGAGATCTTCTGCGACGCCGACCTGGCGGTGTGCGAGCAACGGGACACCAAGGGGCTCTATGCCAGGGCGCGGGTCGGGGAGATCAAGGAGTTCACGGGCATTTCCAGCCCCTACGAGGCGCCGGAGCATCCCGAGCTGCGGGTGGAGACCGGAAGCACCCCCCTGGAAGAATCAGTCAAACAGGTGCTGTCCTACCTGCAATCGATTGCACTCGTGCCACCCGAGCGATAACCGATGTCAGGCACCACGCGCAACTGAACCTGCCAGGAAGTGGGAGCGGCGCTGAAGGTGCCACAGACATCACCATCCCCCTGAGAGCAACACGGCCAAGGCTCTGGCCCCATCGGTTGAACATCTGAAGGTGCAGCAACATCTTCTGCTTACCGGGGGCAACCCGACCTCCTCCGAAATGGCGCCCCTGAAACGACACGTACACTCTTCAGAAGCGCCATGCCGATGAGAGGGCTATCACCCGAATTTCCCAACGCTGGAGCAACCCGCATGCACCTGCGGGTCGTGGCGATTTTTCCGGAGGCCGCTTTGCTCGCACCGACATGAGCATCTAAACTCTTACGCACACTGCATGCAAGCCGAGAAGAAGACAGTACTCGTCACTGGAGGCGCCGGCTTCATCGGAAGTCATACCTGCCTGGCATTGCTGAGAAGGGGCTATTCGGTTATCGCCTTTGACAACCTGAGCAACAGCAGCCTTGACACGCTAAACAACGTTGCTTACCTGGCAGGCTTGCAAGAGGATTGCGAGGGGAGCTGGCATCACTCGCACGCCTCAACCCGTCTTTACTTCTTCCACGGAGACGTTCGATCCGGAGCTGAGCTTGACAGGGCCTTCGCCCTGCCCGAACAGAACGTCGCCGGGGTCATTCATTTTGCGGGATTAAAATCCATCAACCATTCCCAAAAAGACCCCCTTAACTACTGGAGCGTCAATACATCGGGAACGATAGAGCTACTCCAGGCAATGCGAAGATCCCGCTGCAAACTCCTGATCTTCAGCAGCACCGCCGCAGTCTACGGAGACACGACTGATGTACCGATTCCCGAAACAACTGCCGTAAAGCCTCTCAACCCCTATGCCCGCAGCAAAGCAGCGGTAGAGCAGCTCCTGGCCGATCTCTCCAGCAGCGAACTGGACTGGAAACTGCTCAGCCTGCGATACTTCAATCCCATCGGTGCGCACCCCAGCGGGCGACTGGGCGAAAATCCCAGATCCTCACCCACAAATCTATTCCCCGTGCTTTGCGAAGTGGCTCTTGGAGTGAGGCAATGCCTGGAAATTTACGGTGATGACTGGCCCACAGAAGATGGCACTGGAATCAGGGACTTTCTACACGTACAGGACCTGGCGGAAGGACACTGTCTGGCCTTGAACCATCTTCTCGATGGAAGAGAATGCCCTCCCCAGCTGAATCTTGGAACCGGCTCGGGATGTTCCGTCTTTGAACTGGTCAGGTGCTTTGAGAGAGTCACTGGCACCAGGATCGCCTACACGATCTCACCTCGGCGGGATGGCGACGTGGCGACATCAGTCGCAGACCCCTCTCTAGCCGAATCCGCACTCGGATGGAAGACATGCCGAGGACTCGAGGATATGTGCCGAGACGGCTGGAAATGGGCACTGAATAACCAGGAAGAAATCAGATCAAGAGGCCGTGAGTCCGGTGATGTCACCGCAAACTGATTCCGGCGACCGGGGGTTTCCTCTGTCTGGGCTGATCTCTCGGTGATCTGTCCGGACCGGAGCGGTTCACCCGGTCAGGCGGCATGCCCTCGACGCTTCCTCCCCAGGACTGATCAGACGTGTGTCACAGGCGCCCCCATGCAGCGGTGGGTGCGCTTCCCGCCTGGTATCTGCTGCCGGTGGGCGTGCTGGCCATCCTCAGCCGATCCCAGAGCCACCGGGACATGGAACGGTCGCGATCCGGCACCACAGCCTGCTCAGCTGTCCTCAGCGCGGCTCGATGAAACTCCTCTGCCAGGCATCGAGAAACGTTTTTCCGCAACTCGCCACCGGAACAGCCAACAACAGCCCGAGCAGATCTCCGAATCCCAGCAGGGAACCCAGGCGTGCGCCCAGGGGCAGACAGATGAGCAGCCAGGCCGGCTGAAGACCAACGATCCGCCCCATCAGCCTTGGCTGAATCACCTGGTCCACCACCTGGCCCACCACGATGGCGGCCAGCAGCACCTCCAGTCCGGTGCGGGGGTCGTTGAGGGCCAGCAGGCCGCTCACCAGCACGATCGTGAGCGAGCTGGCGAACGGAATCAGGGTGGTGAAGCCGATCAGCACCGCGAACAGCACCCCGTAGGGAATCGCCAGCACCGTGAACACCAGGATCTGCAGGCTGCTGAGG
>JBFLKL010000144.1:0-9698 GCA_040883175.1 Synechococcaceae cyanobacterium
GCCCACGCTTCTGGCCGCCCGGGGTGTGTCGACTGGATACCCATCGTTAGATTGATCCATACCTTTGCGGCCAACCCTCTGCTGCTGCCGCCACGTTCCTCCTTGCACCCTGCATTCATGCTGAGCAGACGGCCCCTGGCCGGCGTCTGGCTGGTGGCGCTGATCTCCTGCTGGGCTGGGCTGCCGGCTCCGACTCCAGCCCAGCCCAGCGATGCTGTGGTCACGCCCACGGACGGTGTCGTGTCAATCGAGTCCGACCTGCAGCAGGCTGACAACGTCACCGGGGTGATCACGGCCACGGGCAACGTGCGTATCGTCTACCCGGACCGCCGGGTCGTGGCAACGGCCCGCCAGGCCCAGTACTTCAGCCGTGAAGGGCGGGTGGTGCTGAGCGGCGATGTGGACGTGATTCAGCTGGAGGGTCCATCGATTCAGGCCGACCGGATCACCTACCTGGTGGATCAGGAGCGGGTGGTCGCCGAACCCGCCGAAGGCCAGCAGGTGCTGAGCCGCTTTCCTGTGGCACCGCTGCAGGGCGAGGCTCCTGCGGCGCCTGCTCCATGACGCTGGCGCTCGACGACGTGCTCCTGGCCATCGCTGGCCGGGTGCTCGTCAACCATGTGTCGATCACGCTGGAGGCTGGGGAGGTGGTGGGCCTGCTGGGCCCCAACGGCGCCGGGAAAACCACCACCTTCGCCCTGGTCACAGGCCTGCAGCGACCCGATGGCGGCCGCGTGCTGCTCGATGGCAGTGACATCTCCCGTCTGTCCATGCCGCATCGGGCCCGCCTCGGCATCGGCTATCTGCCCCAGGAGGCCAGCGTCTTCCGGCAGCTCAGCGTGCGTGACAACCTGCGCCTGACCCTCGAACAGAGCGGCACACCAACCCATCTGCGCCGCCAGCGTCTGGACACGTTGATCGCCGAGTTCCACCTCAGTGCCTTCGAGCACCGTCTGGGCTATCAGCTCTCCGGTGGCGAGCGGCGGCGCTGCGAGGTGGCCAGGGCGCTGGCGGTGGGCGAAGCGGGTCCCCGCTTTCTGCTGCTGGATGAACCCTTCGCCGGCGTCGACCCGATCGCCGTCGCCGACCTGCAGATACTCATCGCCGGGTTGCGCCACCGTGGCATGGGACTGCTGATCACCGACCACAACGTGCGCGAGACCCTGGCGATCACGGACCGGGCCTACATCCTTTCGGAAGGAGCGATCCTGGCGTCGGGCAGCTCCCAGGATGTGAGCCACGATCCACTGGTGAGGAGCCACTATCTGGGCGAGGGATTCAGGCTGTGAGCGTGCTGCGCCGAACCCTGCGGGCCCTGTTGGCCCCCTGGCGGCGACTGCCGCTCATCGATCGCTGGCTGCTGGGGGAACTGATCGGCCCGCTGTTGTTCGGCATCGGCGCCTTCACCGCCGTGTCCCTCTCGGTGGGAGCTGTGTTCGAACTCGTGCGCCGTGTCGCCGAATCGGGCCTGCCGATGGGCATCGCCCTGCAGGTGCTGGCCCTGGAGCTCCCCTCCTTCCTGGTGCTCTCCTTCCCGATGGCCACGCTGATGGCCTGCCTGCTCAGTTACAGCAAGCTCTCGGCCAACAGCGAGCTGACGGCCCTGCGCAGCGTGGGTGTCACCACCTGGCGCATGGTCACGCCTGCGCTGGCTCTGGCACTGCTGATGACGCTGCTCACCTTCTCCTTCAATGAAGCCGTGGTGCCTCAGGCCCTGTTTCAGGCCAAGGCCACCCTTGATCAGGCCATCGGCAGGGCGGTGGTGGGCGAGGACCGTGAGCGGGTGAGCTATTCGCGTTACGGCCGGGTCACCCAGCCGGATGGCAGCCGGGAGCGCACACTCACGCACTTCTTCTATGCCCAGAAGCTCAATCAGGGCGTGATGGAGAGAGTCACCGTGCTTGATTTCTCACGGCCGGGACAGCGGATGATGCTCACTGCTGAGGAAGGCCGCTGGAGCGACAAGGAGGCGATGTGGGAGTTCCTGAACGGCAAGATCTATGTGGTGAGTGAGCAGGGCGGAGAGAGCATCACCTCGGCGACCTTCGATCGCTACCTCTACCCCCTGGGCAACGAACCCCTGCGTGTGGCCCAGCTTCCCACCGACGCTGAACTGCTCACGATCGGTCAGGCGCGCACCGCCGAACGCCTGCTGCGGGAATCCGGCGATCTCAGGGCCGCCCGCAAGCTGCGGGTGCGCATCCAGGAAAAGTTCTCCTTCCCGGCGGTCTGCCTGGTGTTCGGGCTGCTGGGCAGCAGCCTGGGGGTGCGGCCCAACTCGCGCCGCAGCCGCAGCCAGGGCTTCGGCCTCAGCGTGCTGCTGATCTTCGGGTACTACGTGGTGGCGTTCAGCTTCAGTGCAATGGGGGTGAACGGCGCGCTGTCGCCCCAGCTCTCGGCCTGGCTGCCGGTGGCCATCTTCCTGCTGATCGGTGCCGGACTGCTGCGTCAGGCCAGCCGCTAGGCGGCAGACTGGGGCGCAGGTGTGCCTTCAACCTTGCCTGATCTGTTGCATGACCCGGTGACGGCCCTTGGCCTCGCCGCCTTCTCCCTGCTGTTGTGCGTGCTGCCGCTGGCCTTCTGGTCGCTGAGCGGTGCACGCAGCAGCGGCGCCGTCCGTGTGCTGGTGGCGGCAGCCAACCTCAGCCTCACCGCCCAGCTGGTGCTGCGCTGGCTCGATTCGGGCCACTTCCCGATCAGCAATCTCTACGAGTCGCTCTGCTTCCTGGCCTGGGGATGCACCCTGGTGCAGCTGCTGGTGGAGCGCAGCTGGCCCTCGCCCCTGATTCCTGCCGCCGCCACCCCGGTTGCCCTGGGCTGCGTGGCCTTCGCCAGCTTCGCCCTGCCGGACCGGCTCCAGGAGGCCTCGCCGCTGGTGCCGGCCCTGCGCTCCAGCTGGCTGGTGATGCACGTGAGCGTGATCATGCTGAGCTATGCCGCTCTGCTTGTCGGTTCGTTGCTCTCCGTGGCGGTGCTGTTGACCAGCCGGGGCCAGGAGCTGGAGTTGCGCAGCAATTCGATCGGCAGCGGCGGCTTCCGGCAGGCACGCCTGGCCAGCGACGGCCCCGGAGCCATGGCTGCACCGCTGCAGCTGAGCAGCGTGTCGATGTCCGTGGCCGAGCAGCTCGATTCGCTCAGCTACCGCACCATCACCGTGGGTTTCCTGCTCCTCTCGGTGGGTCTGGTGAGCGGTGCCGTGTGGGCCAATGAGGCCTGGGGCAGCTGGTGGAGCTGGGATCCCAAGGAAACCTGGGCGCTGATCTGCTGGCTGGTGTACGCGGCCTATCTGCACACCCGGCTGATTCGCGGCTGGCAAGGCCGCAGGCCGGCGCTGGTTGCCAGCGCCGGCCTGGTGGTGATCGCGGTCTGCTACATCGGCGTCAACCTGCTGGGTATCGGCCTGCACAGCTACGGCTGGTTCTTCGACAGCTGAGCGCGGTCGACGGCCCCTCAGGCCGCCACCGGTTCGGGGCGCCGGCTCTGCCGGATGCCCTGGATCGCCTCGGCATAGTCGCTGGCGCCGAACACGCCGGAGCCGCTGACGATGGCGTTGGCGCCGGCCTCGATCACCTTCCAGGCATTGGCGGGCTTGATGCCGCCATCCACCTCGATCCAGGGGTCAAGCCCCTTCTGATCGCACATGCGGCGCAGAGCCCGGATCTTGTCCACCTGGTTGTCGATGAAGCTCTGGCCGCCGAAGCCTGGGTTCACACTCATCACCAGCACCAGATCACAGAGCTCGAGGCAATACTCGAGGGTGTCGATCGGGGTGCTCGGGTTGAGCACCGCTCCCGCCATCTTGCCGAGGTCGCGGATCTGGGCCAGGTTGCGGTGCAGATGCGGACAGGCTTCCACCTGCACGGAAATGATGTCGGCACCGGCCCTGGCGAAGTCGGCCACGTACCTCTCCGGCTCGACGATCATCAGGTGCACGTCGAGGGGCTTGCTTGTGACGGGCCTCAACGCCTCCACGATCAGGGGTCCGATGGTGATGTTGGGAACGAAGCGACCGTCCATCACATCCACATGGATCCAGTCGGCGCCCGCCTGATCCACGGCGCGCACGTCATCACCCAGCCTGGAGAAATCGGCCGACAGGATGGACGGGGAGACCACCAGTGACTTCGCGCTCATGGGGGGTGCCGGCTGAGGAAAGCAGGATTGTAGGAACGAGCCCTGCCGGGCCCTCCCCCCGACAGGTTGCCAGGGGTGGTGAGCGGGAGGTCAGGCCTGGGGCCGCTGATACAGTGACGCCGCTTCAGGCCCGGGAGGCAGCGCAGGGGCAGGGTTCCGGGTTCAGTGCTGATGGGAGCACCCGATCAGCGATCCGAGCACCGCTTCTGAGGCCAGGCTCCCGCGCCAGCCCCTTCCTCCCTGCCGGATCACCGTGGATCGCACCCTCATTCAGGAAATTCTCGAGGTCGTCGAACAGGCGGCCATCGCCTCGGCCCGGCTGACCGGCATGGGCCTCAAGAATGAAGCCGATGCCGCGGCAGTGGAAGCCATGCGCAAGCGCATGGGGCAGATCCAGATGCAGGGCCGCATCGTCATCGGCGAGGGCGAGCGGGATGAGGCGCCCATGCTCTACATCGGCGAGGAGGTGGGCAGCGGCAGCGGTCCCGGGGTTGATTTCGCCGTGGATCCCTGTGAGGGCACCAACCTCTGTGCCAACAGCCAGCGGGGCTCCATGGCGGTCCTGGCGGCGTCCGACCGCGGGGGCCTGTTCAATGCCCCCGACTTCTACATGAACAAACTGGCCGCGCCTCCGGCGGCCAAGGGAAAGGTCGACATCCGCAAATCGGCCACCGAGAACATCGAGATCCTCAGCCAGTGCCTGGGCATCCCCACGAGCGACCTGGTGATCGTGGTGATGGACCGTGCCCGTCACAAGAGTCTGATCGCCGAGATCCGCGCCACCGGTGCCCGGGTGCAGCCGATCTCCGACGGTGATGTGCAGGCCGCCATCGCCTGCGGGTTCTCCGGCACCGGCACCCACTGCCTGATGGGCATCGGTGCCGCTCCGGAGGGGGTGATCTCAGCCGCGGCCCTGCGTGCTCTTGGGGGCCACTTCCAGGGTCAGCTGGTGTACGACCCGGCTGTGGCCCAGACCAAGGAGTGGGAGGGCCTCACCCGGGAGGGCAACCTGGCCCGTCTCAGCGAGATGGGGATCAGCGATCCCGACAAGGTGTATGAAGCTCAGGAGCTTGCCTGCGGTGAGAATGTGGTGTTCGCCGCATCCGGCATCACCGACGGGCTGCTGTTCGACGGCGTCAAGTTCGAGACGGACTGCACCCGCACCAGTTCTCTGGTGATCAGCACCCTCGACAACACCGCCCGGTTCACCACCACGGTGCACATCAAGGAGGGAGCTCGCAGCATCGCCCTGCGCTGAGGTTCTCCACCCGGCTGATCGGCCCCTTCCCCCTCTCTCCATGCACATCGCGGTCGTCGGACTGAGCCATCGCACCGCCCCGGTCGAGATCCGGGAGCGGCTCAGTATCCCGGAGCAGACGATGGAGGATTCCCTCCAGAGGCTGCGCAGCGATGACCAGGTCCTGGAGGCCTCCATCCTCAGCACCTGCAACCGCCTCGAGATCTACACCCTGCTGCGCCATCCGGAGCAGGGCATCTCGGCTGTCGGTCAGTTCCTCAGCCAGGTCTCCGGCCTGGCGATCGAGGACCTCACCCCCCACCTGTTCACCTATCACCACGAGGAGGCCGTGGGACACCTGCTCCGGGTGGCAGCCGGTCTCGATTCCCTGGTGCTGGGAGAGGGCCAGATCCTCTCCCAGGTGAAGCGCATGGTGCGCCTGGGTCAGGAACATCGCTCCCTTGGACCGATTCTCAACCGCCTGCTCAACCAGGCCGTGAGCACCGGCAAGCGGGTGCGCACCGAAACCAAGCTCGGCACCGGCGCCGTGTCGATCAGTTCGGCGGCGGTGGAACTGGCCCAGCTGAAGGTGGGGCAGGCCCGCGGCCGGGACGAGATGGTGGCACTGGACCAGGAGCAGGTGGCCGTGGTGGGCGCCGGCCGGATGGCCCGCCTGCTGCTCCAGCACCTCCAGGCCAAGGGCTGCCGTGGGGTCGTGCTGCTCAACCGCACCGTGAACCGGGCGGAACTCCTGGCTGCCGACTTTCCTGACCTGCCTGTCCAATGCCGCCCGCTGGACGACCTTGACCACTGCCTGAGCACCTGCTCGCTGGTGTTCACCAGCACGGCTGCCGAGGAACCGATCATCAGCGCCGGGAGGCTCAGCGGCCTGAACCGTCGCAGCTCGCTGATGCTCATCGACATCGGCGTCCCGCGCAACATCGCCGCCGACACCGGCTCCCTGGCCGGGGTGCAGGCGTTCGACGTGGATGATCTCCAGGAGGTGGTGAGCCGCAACCAGGAGGCGCGGCGGGAGATGGCGGCTGAAGCCGAGGCCATGCTCGAAGCCGAGGCACGGCTGTTTCTGGAGTGGTGGGACGGGCTGGAGGCCGTGCCGGTGGTGAACCGCCTGCGGCGCCAGCTCGAGGACATCCGCGAACAGGAACTCCAGAAGGCGCTCAGCCGCATGGGCCCGGACCTGTCGGCCCGGGAGCGCAAAGTGGTGGAAGCCCTCAGCAAGGGCATCATCAACAAGATCCTGCACACCCCGGTCACCAACATCCGCGCGCCCCAGCCACGCCCGCAACGCCACACCGCCATGCGGGTCCTGGAGGAGCTGTTCGAACTCCACGACCCCACCCACCCCGACTGAACCCCGCTGGACTGCGCCCCAGTGCCCATCCCTGCAACAGTTCATGCCCCTCCTGTCTCTACCCCCTGGCCCGATGCCCAGCTCCTCCCCTACGGTCGCCGCAGCCCATCAATGGGGACTGAGGGCATGAAACGCGTACTGGCGATCATCCTGGGCGGGGGAGCCGGCACCCGGCTCTACCCGCTCACCAAGATGCGGGCCAAGCCTGCCGTGCCCCTGGCTGGGAAATACCGGCTGATCGATATTCCGATCAGCAACTGCATCAATTCAGAGATCAACAAGATCTATGTGCTGACGCAGTTCAACAGTGCTTCACTCAATCGTCACCTGACGATGACCTACAACCTCTCGGCGGGCTTCGGCCAGGGCTTCGTGGAGGTGCTGGCCGCCCAGCAGACACCGGAGAGTCCCAGCTGGTTCGAGGGAACGGCCGATGCCGTGCGCAAGTACCAGTGGCTGTTCCAGGAATGGGATGTGGACCATGTGCTGATCCTCTCCGGCGACCAGCTCTACCGGATGGACTACAGCCGCTTCGTGCAGCACCACATCGACAGCGGTGCTGAGCTTTCAGTCGGTGCGCTGCCGGTGGATCCCGAGCAGGCCCAGTCCTTCGGACTGATGCGCACCGATTCCAGCGGCCGCATCCAGGAGTTCCGGGAGAAACCCAAGGGCGAAGCGCTCGAGGCCATGCGTGTCGATACCCAGAGCCTGGGCCTGTCGGCGCAGGAAGCGGCCCGTCGACCCCACCTGGCCTCCATGGGCATCTACGTGTTCAGCCGGGACACCCTGTTCGACCTGCTCAACAGCAACCCAGGTGCTACGGATTTCGGAAAGGAGATCATCCCGATTGCCCTGCAACGTGGGGATAATCTTCAGAGCTATCTGTTCGATGACTACTGGGAGGACATCGGTACAATCGGTGCTTTTTACGAGGCCAATCTCGCCCTCACCCAGCAGCCCAATCCACCGTTTTCCTTCTACGACGAGAAATTTCCCATCTACACCCGCCCCCGCTACCTGCCGCCCAGCAAGCTGCAGGATGCCCAGGTGACCGAATCGATCATCGGTGAGGGATCTCTGCTGAAAGCCTGCAGCATCCATCGCTGCGTGCTCGGGGTGCGTTCCCGGGTGGAAGATCAGGTGGTGCTCCAGGACACCCTGGTGATGGGTGCCGACTACTTTGAATCCTCCGAGGAGCGGGCCGTTCTGCGGGAGCAGGGGGGCACGCCCGTGGGCATCGGCAGAGGCACCACGATCAAGGGCGCGATTGTCGACAAGAATGTGCGCATCGGTCAGAACGTGACGATCACCAACAAGGATCGGATCGAGGAGGCCGACCGCCCGGAACTTAATTTCTACATCCGTAACGGCATCATCGTGGTGGTGAAAAACGGCACTATCGCCGATGGCACCGTGATCTGAGCTCCCCTTCTGACCCAGGCCGGGCGGTGAGCCTCCTGCCCAGGTCAGGTGGGCAGATCCAGCAGATTGTTCCGGCGGACCGCGTCAGCCACCCGATCCGACCCACTGCTGCTGTGGTGCCCAGGCATGGTCCTGCTCGAACTCCGGGGTCATCGGGGGCCAGTGATCGCTGCACGCGGAATCCATCTTGAACCCATGACACAGCATCCTGATGTCGTGACGGTTCTGGCCGACGTGGCTGTTGCCTGTTCACACTGAGCGAAAGCCACGCGCAATTTTCATGGGAACGGCACATTTCGGCCTCATCGGGCTGGGTGTGATGGGCGAGAACCTGGTGCTCAACGCCGAGCGCAACGGCTTCTCGAGCGTCGTCTACAACCGCACCTACGCCAAGACGGAAGCCTTCCTCGCCGGCCGGGGGGCCGGCAAGGACATCAGCGGTGCCCGCACTCTCGAGGAGTTCGTGGCCGCCCTGGAACGGCCCCGCCGGATCCTGATGATGGTGAAGGCCGGCCAGCCGGTGGACGACATGATCGCCACGATTTCACCTTTGCTGGAGGAGGGTGATCTGCTGATCGACGGCGGCAATTCGCTCTATGCCGATACCGAGCGACGGGTGAAGGAGCTGGAGAGTCGCAGCTTCGGCTACATCGGCATGGGCGTCTCCGGAGGTGCGAAGGGAGCACTGGAGGGGCCGAGCATGATGCCCGGCGGGACCCGCGCCGCCTACGACGCCATCGAGCCCCTGGTCCGCAAGATGGCCGCCCAGGTCGAGGACGGTCCCTGCGTGACCTACATCGGCCCCGGCGGTGCCGGTCACTTCGTGAAGACCGTGCACAACGGCATCGAGTACGGCATCGAGCAGATCCTGGCCGAGGCCTATGACCTGATGAAGCGGATCGCCGGACTCAACGGCGATCAGATGGCCGCTGTGATGGGCCAGTGGAACCAGAGCGAGGAGCTCGCCTCCTACCTGGTGGAGATCACCGAGGTGTGCCTGCGCACCAAGGACCCGGAGAGCGGCGGGGATCTGGTGGAGCTGATCGTCGATGCCGCCGGCCAGAAGGGCACCGGCCTGTGGACCGTGGTCAGTGCCCTGGAGATGGGTGTGCCGGTGCCCACCATCTATGCGGCCCTCAATGCCCGGGTGATGAGCTCCCTGCGGCACGAACGGATCGCCGCCGAGGCTGTGATCCCGGGCCCTGCCCGCCACAGCTTCGATCTGGGCAGCCCCGCCGATGGCATGCCCCCCCTGCGCGATGCCTGCACCGCCGCCTGTGTGGTGAGCTACGGCCAGGGAATGGCGCTGCTGCAGGAGGCCTCCCGCCTGCACGACTACCACCTCGACTTCGCGGCCATCGGCCAGATCTGGAAGGGGGGCTGCATCATCCGGGCCCGTCTGCTGCAGCGCATCCAGGATGCCTACGGAGCCAACCAGCAACTGCCCAACCTGATGGTGGATCCCTGGTTCGCGGCCCAGATCAACCGCTGCCTTCCAGGCCTGCGTCGAGTCGTTGCCGGAGCCGCAGAGGC
>JBFLKL010000145.1:0-6363 GCA_040883175.1 Synechococcaceae cyanobacterium
GCAAGCGCCTGCGCAGAGTGCGCCGCGGCCGCGGCCTGCGGCTGCTCAACCTGCACACCCGTCTGGTGCTGCGCAGCACCGTGATCCTGATCGTGGTGGGCGCCCTGGGGCTGCTGTTCACCGAGCAGTTCGCCATCGGCGGGGTGATCGAACCGCTGGGGCTGGCCCAGAAGCTCCAGGTGACGGTGTTCCAGTCGATCACGGCCCGGACGGCCGGCTTCAACACCGTGGGGTTTTCTACCGCCACATTCTCCGATGCCGGATTGCTGCTGCTGATCATGCTGATGTTCATCGGCGCCAGTCCCGGGGGGACCGGCGGTGGCATCAAGACCACCACCTTCGCCACCCTGATGGGCGCCACCCGCTCCACCCTGCAGGGGCGCGAGGAGGTGGTGATCATTCAGCGCCAGATCCCCGCGAACGTGGTGCTTCGTGCCATCGGCGTGACGATCGCCTCGCTGATCTTCGTGCTGCTGATGGCCCTGGTGCTGGGACTGGGAGCCTCCAGCACGGGGGCGCCCGGGAGCAGCGAATTCAGTTTCCTGGAGCGGCTGTTCACCTGCATGTCGGCCTTCGGCACGGTGGGGCTGGATCTGGGCGTCACGTCCCAGCTCAACCGCTGGGGCCAGCTGGTGCTGATGGTGGGCATGTTCGTGGGCAGACTGGGCATCCTGCTGCTGCTCTCCGCCCTCTACGGCAACCGGCCCCAGCCGCGGGTGGGCTACCCCCGCGAGGAGCTCTACATCTGAACAGCACATCCCGGCAGGTCCGGCAACCACACCCTCGCAACGATCTGAATGGCCAACTGGTGGCACTGGAATCCAGCCGAGGGCACCTCTGAAGGCGGCTTCGCGGTGATCGGCGTGGGGCGCTTCGGCACCGCCGTGTGCCGTGAGCTCTGCACCGCCGGCCGCGATGTGCTGGCCATCGACTACAGCCAGAAGGCGGTGGATGAGCTGCGCCAGGTGGATCCCTCCATCCAGGCGCGGGTGGTGGACTGCACCGACGAGGAGGCCCTGCGCGAAGCCGGCGTGCTCGACGTGCGCACGGTGGTGGTGGCGATGAGCGAGCCGATCGAGGCCAGCGTCACCGCCACGCTGATCGCCAAGGACAGCGAGGGCAGCAAGGTGCAGCAGGTGATCGCCCGGGCCACCAGCGACCTGCACATGAAGATGCTGCAGCGGGTGGGAGCCGACCGGGTGGTGTTCCCCTCGAAGATGCAGGGTCAGCGGCTGGGGATGGAGCTGGTGCGGCCCAACCTGCTCGACCGGCTGCGCCTCGATGACCGCAACGCCATCGAGGAGATCCGCGTTCCCCGAGCCTTCGTGGACCAGTCGCTGCGGGATCTCAACCTGCGCAAGAACTACGACGTGAGCGTGCTGGCCGCCGGGCCCGACAACGCCCTCACCGTGAATCCTCCAGCCTCCCAGGTGCTCCACTCCGGCGAGCTGCTGGTGGTGATGGGCGCCACCGCGGCCCTGGCCAAGCTCCCGGGGAGCTGAGCCTCGGCCGCCCAGCCTCAGCGGCGCAGCCGCACCCGCGTCCAGGCCAGCACCTGCCACACCAGGAAGACGAGCACCAGGGGCATCACCCCCACCAACACCACCTGGCGGTAGCCATCGGTGGCCCCGGGCGCCGTGCTGGTCAGCAGCTGGTCCACCAGATAGAGGCCGTAAAGACTGGTCAGCATGGCCCCTTCCCGGCGGCTGATGAAGCCCTTGGTCCAGAAGATCGGCAGGCAGACCAGCGAGATGAGCACCATCAACGGCAGATCGCGCTGCACGAGCACCGGATCCACGGGCAGACCTCCCGGACCCGAGGCCAGGGCACACAGCCCCAGGATCAGCATCAGGTTCATCAGGTTGCTGCCCACCACATTCCCGATCGCCAGGTCGCCGCTGCCGCGGTAGGCCGCCACAAGCGAGGTCACCAGCTCCGGCAGGGAGGTGCCCGCGGCCACGATCGTGAGGCCGATCAGGGTCTGGCTCATGCCCAGCATCACGGCGGCGGCGGTGGCACCGCGCACCAGCACCTGGGAGCCCAGCACCAGCAGCACCAGGCCCGCCAGCAGCTTGAGCACGGCCCTGGGGGGGGATTGGACAGCGGCGTCATCGACGTCGATCTCCGACTCCTCGGGATGCTCCCGCGCCGTGCGGATCTCCCACACCGTGTTGATCACCAGGCCCGCCAGAAGGGCCAGCCCCGACTGCCAGGTGAGGCTGTTGCCCGAGGCCATGCCCCACACCGCCATCGACACGGCGATCAGCAGGGGAGCATCGCGGCGAACCAGGCGGCTGCGCACCCGCAGGGGCATCACCAGGGCACTGAGGCCGAGCACCACCAGCACGTTGAAGATGTTGCTGCCCACCACGTTGCTGGCGGCCAGAGCGGTGGCATCACCGCCCTTGAGGAGCGCCAGCAGACTCACGAACAGCTCGGGGGCGCTGGTGCCCAGGGACACCACGGTGAGTCCCACCACGATCTGGGGGATGCCCAGCAGCAGAGCCAGCACCGTGGCGCCGGCCACGAACAGCTCACCGCCCACGAACAGCACCACGATTCCCGCCAGGATCGCCACCAGGCTTGGGAGCAGCGGCATCAGCGGCAGGAAGTGACCGCTAATCCTGGCAACAGGGACCGATCAGCGGAAAATGTTGTCACCAGACCCTGGCAGGGGCGCGGGATGTCTGGCCGGTTAGGGCATCACTGCCTCCGGCATCCCAGCTGGGGATCAGCGCCGGCCGAGCAGCTCCTCCCAGGTGAGCGGAGCCTCGGCGGCGGGCCGGCGGGACGGCCGTCGGACCGGGCAGGACAGGGGCACGGCACTGCGACTGGCGTGGGATCTGCTGGGGTGGGGAGTGGGGAACAGCGAACGGGTGGACATGGACATGGAATGGACTCTGGTCGGATATGGATGACGCACCACTGCAGACAACGGAACTGCTCAGGGTCGACGCGCGACACGCTGATCTTTCCCAGGAAGCGCAGGGAAAGGATGGGGTGCTGGATCGGCCTGCGCGGGAAACACCGCCGGCTTCAGCCGAATGGATCCACAGTACGCGTCAGGTGGAGGATGGCGAGTCGGGATGACCGAATCGTCACCGATACTTTCGGGCCGGTCCATCGTTCCCACCAGGCGCCCGTAGCCCAATCGGTAGCAGGCAGGTCACTTAAAATGACTCCAGTGCGGGTTCGAATCCCGCCGGGCGCACCACCACCCCCGCCGTCTCCCGCCCTCCATCTGCTCCCCCCTGTTCTCCGTCCCTGAGTGCCTTGTCACTGTTCGCTGCGTCCCTGCCAGCCGCGCCATCGATTCCGGGGGGTCAGCTGGCCATCAGCCTGCCCCCCCTGCTGGGCCTGTCATCTGACACCCTGCTCCTGATCGCGCTCTATCTGGTGCTGGCCGGCACCTACCTGGTTGTGATTCCGCTCGGGCTTTACGCCTGGATGGTGAAGCGCTGGACGGTGATGGGCAAGCTGGAACGCTTCGGGGTGTACGGGCTGGTGTTCCTGTTCTTCCCGGGCCTGATCCTGTTCGCGCCGTTCATCAACCTGCGCATGGCCGGCCAGGGCTCCCGATGACCAAGGGCCAGTCACTGCTGGTGGGGCTGGCGGTGTTCGGCGTCGGAGCCGCCGGCTACGGCCTGCTGCAGCTGGGGGGATTCGAAGGCTTCTCCGCTGGCATCGCCGCCTCGGCCCTGCTGATGGTGCTGGTGCTGGGATGGACTGCCACCTATCTGCTGCGGGCTGTGAGCGGCAACATGACCTATATGCAGCAGCGGCGCACCTACCGCGACGCCTACGACGCCTACACGAGCGAGGAACTGGAGAAGAAGTTCGCGGCCCTGAGCCCGGAGGAGCAGGAACGCCTGCTGCGCGAAACCGGCCAGATCCCCGAGACGGGCGAGGCATAGGCTCGCTCCACCCTGCCCCGTGCCCGCTGCTGTGACCGCCGCTCCCACCCCGATCCAGCAGCGCTTCAGCCAGCTGCGGCAGCAGGGGCGGTGCGCCCTGATGCCTTTTCTGATGGCCGGCGATCCCGATCTCGCCGCCACCCGCGCCACCCTGCTCGCCCTGCAGGACGAGGGGGCCGACCTGGTGGAACTGGGCATCCCCTACAGCGACCCGCTGGCCGATGGTCCGGTGATCCAGGCCGCCGCCGGCCGGGCCCTGGCCTCCGGCACCACCCCGGCCCGGGTGCTGGAGATGCTGGGCTCGCTCCGCGGTGAGCTGGGGATCCCCGTGGTGCTGTTCACCTACAGCAACCCCCTGCTCAACCGGGGCATGGAGACCTTCTGCCGGGAGGCCGCCGCAGCAGGCGCCGCCGGGCTGGTGGTGCCCGACCTGCCCCTGGAGGAGGCCGAGAGGCTCTCGGCGATCGCCACCGGCGCCGGGCTGGATCTGGTGCTGCTGGTGGCCCCCACCACACCGGCCGAGCGCATGGCCCGGATCCACACCGCCAGCCGGGGCTTCACCTACCTGGTGAGCGTCACCGGGGTGACCGGCGTGCGCTCGGGCCTGGAATCGCGGGTGGAGGCGCTGGTGCGGCAGCTCAAGCAGCTGGGGCCCACCCCGGTGGCCGTGGGCTTCGGCATCGCCGGACCGGAACAGGCCCGCCAGGTGCGCCGGTGGGGCGCCGACGGCGCCATCGTGGGCAGCGCCCTGGTGAAGGTGATGGCCGCGGCCGCCGAACAGCACAGCGGCGAGGACGGTGCCATCGCCGCGGCCGCGGGCCGCTTCTGCGCTGAGCTGCGGACCGGCATCGACGCTGAGGGGCCGGGAGCGATGGACTGACCGCGATGCGCTTCTCTGAGGCCTGCGAGCGCAACAAGCAGCCGATCCTGGAGCGGTTGGCCGCCTGGCTGCCCCCGGCGGCCCGGGTGCTGGAGGTGGGGTCCGGCAGCGGTCAGCACGCGGTGCACATGGCACGCCAGCTGGCGGGACTGCGCTGGCAGACCACCGAGCTGGCCGGACACCTGGACGACCTGCTGGAGCGGCTGCAGCTGGAGGGCCGCAGGGGGCTGGCCGCGGACGCCTCGATCGCCACACCACTGGAACTGGATGTGACCCGGCCAGAGCAGTGGCCCAGAGGCCCCTTCGACGCGGTGTTCTCGGCCAACACCTGCCACATCATGCCGACCTCGGCCGTGGCCCGGTTGCTGGCCGGTGCGGCAGGGGTGCTGGCATCCGGCGGACTGCTGCTGCTCTACGGGCCGTTCCGGGATGGGGAAGCCCACACCTCCCCCAGCAATGCCGCCTTCGATGCCCACCTGCGCAGCATCGATCCGGCTATGGGGGTGCGGGATGCCCGGGAACTCGCCAGGCAGGCCCTGGCCCTGGGACTGGAGCTGCGGGCCGATGAGTCGATGCCGGCCAACAACCGCATGCTGGTGTTCGAGCGACTCACCCAGGACGATGCCCCACCACGCTGATCGCCCCACCAAGGTCTGCGCCCACTGCGGCCGACCGTTCCAGTGGCGACGCAAATGGAAGGATGTGTGGCAGGACGTGCGCTACTGCTCCGATCGCTGCCGCAACACGGCCCGCCGGACGGTCAACCGGCAGGCGCATCCGGGTGGGCCCTGATCAGAGACCGAACTTGCTCACAGCCCGGTTCTTGCAGGTGGCGGAGGCCTGGTTGATCGTGCTGCCCTTCTTGATCTCCTGCACCACGCAGTCGCAGGTGTAGTCAGACATCCCCTCGGGGGCTGGCTTGCCGGAGGCCTTCACCTCGGAATTCACGGCATTGAGGCACCTGTTGCGGATGATCTGGTCCACCATGTTGGCCTTGGCAGGCAGTCCAGCCGCAAGTGTGAGCAAGGCCAGGATCGTGAGGCGCGTCAACATGGGGTTGGGACCGGGTTGCTGGAGGGACCGCCGCTCCATTCAACTCCAACCTGCCGGAAGACGGCGCTGGCCCCGGCGGCGCCTGTCTGCGGTGTGCGCCCTGACGGCCCTCGCGGCGGCGGGTGTGGTGGCGGGCTGCAGCAGCAGACCGGCGGCCGAGGCTGAGCCCGGTGGGGTGCTGTTCGTGTATGTGGCCCTGCCTGCGTCACAGATCAAGCAGCCGGACGCCATCGATGCGGTGATCGAACGCCTGGATCTGCTGCGCAAGCCGTTCCGTGAGTTGCACCCCTCCGTGCGGATCCAGTTCATCCCCTTCGCCGAGGAACAGCTGATCCACCAGGTACGGCGCCGGAACTGGGAAGGACTCGGGCCCGATCTGCTGCTGGTGACGGACCGCATGGCCCTGGAGCTGCGGCGCCTGGACCTGAGCCGGCCAGCGACGGCCCCCGCCGACCTGATCAGCCAGCTGGACCCGTTGGCCGTGCAACGGCTGAGACAACCCGACGGCCAGCTGGC
>JBFLKL010000146.1:0-4101 GCA_040883175.1 Synechococcaceae cyanobacterium
GATCGCCTCGCTCAGCGCCCGCGGGGCGGCCTCTCCCGTGGCGGCGGCCAGCTCGGCGCAGCCCCAGGCCACCTTGTGGGCGAAGGGTTCGGCCACCATCCGCGGGGCGCAGGCTTCGGCGAAGGCGCCATAGCCCCGGGCCGTGGGGAGCGGCGCCGCCTCGCCGGTGGCCTGATGCAAGCGGCAGAGGAACGCCATCGGATAGCCGAGGAAGAACCAGGCCTGGCCCGGCGCCCCGGCCTCCACGCAATGGAGCGGGGCGGCCTCGAGGGGGAACTCTGTCTTGAGCTGCCCCTCGGGAGTCATCCGCAGGTAGAGACGGCTGGCGGGGGAGGGCTGGGCCTCAAGGAAGCGCTGAAGGGCGAGGGCCGCTCCCCGGGCCCGCTCCAGATCCCCGAAATAGAGCGAGGCCAGGCCGAGGTGGGCACAGGTGAGGAGTTCCAGCACCGGGCACTGGCCGTCGCCGCCGCTGTCGCTGCGGGGCTGGAGGGTGAAGCCGGCTGGCTCGTCGCTCCAGAAGCGCTTCAGGAAGCCCCAGGCCGGCAGGCTCAGATCGAAGCGGCCGATCTTGTGGGCCGCCATCGCGATCCAGCCGCCCATGTAGGCCGGATAGCCGGCCAGCACCGGATCGCTGGTGCGCAGGTCGGGGCGGCTGAGGAGGTCGCCGCCGGGCTGCTGGAAGCGGGCTGCGATCAGGTCGAGCAGCTGCCTGGCCTTGCGGGGGCGACCGGTCAGCTGCAGCAGATAGGGCGCCTTGTAGTGGGCGGCGAGGTCGTCACCGAGCCCATCGCCCGATTCCAGCCGTGCCACGACCCACGCCACCGTGCGCTCTGCCGCCGCGCGGCAGGCCTCCTGAAGTGCTGCCTGCATGCCGTTCCGCTCCTGGGCCGACGATGTCTGCCTCCACCCTGCCAAGCCCTGCGGCATTGGACGGTCTCAGAATCTCGGTGCCCGGCGACCAGCGAGCAGCAGCAACCACCAGGGCACCCGCAGATCGGGAATCCATCCGGCTCGCAAGGCCAGCGCGGGCACCACAACGGGCAGCACAGCCCGCAACGAGCGCAGTGAGGGAGGTCGGCGACCCTCCGCATCCACCACCCCATACGTGGCCGCCAGTTCCGCGACGATTCCCACCGTGCCGGATCGGCGCAGCAGATCGGGGTCGGCAGCCAGCGCCGCGATCACACGCCCGCTCAGCAGCGGGGTTTCCCAGTTGGTCTGGCTCGCCAGCGCCTGGATGGCGCGGTCCCTCGACCCAGACTCCCGGCTTTCCTCCGCCAGCTCCCGGATGTGCTCGGTGCCGACGATGCCGGGCCAGAGAGCCAGGGAGGTCACGCCGTGGGGCCGCAGTTCCGCAGCCATCTCGGCCGCCAGGCGATCGCAGGCGGCCTTGCCCGTGCCGTAGGCCGCATTGAACAGGGGGAACAGCCCACCCCACGACGAGATCGTGCAGATCAGGCCGCGCCGCCGCGGCACCATCAGCCGCGCGGCATGCACCGAAGCGATGTAGTGGCTGCGCAGCCCCGCCCCATTGCAGGCATCCCACAGGCCGGGATCCGCCTCCCAGAAGGACTGGCCCATCGACTCCCGCAGTGCCCTCACGCCCCCGTAGACGTTGTTCACGAGCACATCCAGCCGGCCGTCGAAGTCCTGCTTGATGCGCGCGAACAGGGCCTCCACCTGAGCGTCATCGGTGTGATCCAGAGCGATAGGCCGGCAGGGGCCGCCCGCTGCTTCAACGGCCGCGCAGGTCTCGGCGAGGCTTCCTCCCACCGGATCGGTGCTTCCATCCGGCTGCAGGCTGCGGGCGGTGACCACCACCGTGGCGCCAGCCTCCCCCAGGCCCACCGCAATCCCCCGACCGAGCCCCCGGCTGGCTCCGGTCACCAGCGCCACCGCGCCCTCCAGCGGCCTCTGCATGGTCACGCAAGCCCGCTCAGCCAGTGGCGCACGCAGGAGACGCAGGCCTGCGTGGATTCAAACGGGAGCACGTTCCTGCCGTTGATGGTGCTGATCGTGGCTTGCGGCAATTGGCGGCGATAGGTGTCCAGGCGTTCGTTCAGATCGTCCCAGTACCGCGATCGTCCGATCCCGGTGGCTGACTGCCCGAAGATCACCAGCACGGGGATCGTGAGTTGCGTGAACTGCGGCTCCCAGTTCCGCCGCCAGAAGCCTGCGAGAAAGGAGAACACCGCCCAGCGGGTGGCCATCGAACGGGATCCCTCCGCCAACGTGTCCAGCCATTCGGCATCGACGTCCTCGGCGCGGGCGAAGAGGTTCTTCTGCGAGAACGAACGCAGAAAGCTGCGGCGCCGTGCGTAGCGATAGAACAGATTGCCGATCGGGCCGCGGAACATCAGTCGCCACAGCGTGCGGGCCCGCTCCTGCGGGAATTCCTCCTGCAGCACCCGCCAGCCCGGTGGACTGATCGCCACCAGGCCGCTCACCAGCTCAGGCGCCAGCGCCTGGATCGCCAGCGCGATCGGCAGGGAGGCCCCCTGACTCACGAGTACCACCGGCTGCGCGCCCCGCTCGCGCAACAGGCTGAGCAAGGGGTTGGCCCAGTCCTCCGGAGTCAGGGGTTGCTCCGGGCAGGGAGCAGCACCGCAACCGAGCAGATCCGGCGCCAGAAGCTCAGCCGAGGGATCACTGGCCTTCCAGCACCGGATGATGCGATCCCAGAACCTGGAGGAGAGGCCCACGCCGATCGGATGAATCAGCAGCAGCGGCGTCGATGCTGGGGTGGAGGGGCTGGCCATCGGGGGTCGGCGACGCCCCCATCGTGCCGGTGGCCCTGTTGGGGTGGCTCAGCTGTTGGCACACCAGCTGCCGTGCAGCCCATGGGGAAGCGCCAGGGGAAACTCCAGCAGGGCCACTTCAGTGAGGCCGGAGGCATCGAGGATCACGAGATCACTGCCCCCCGGCCTGCATTCCAGACCACGGCCAGCAACCAGCCAATCCGTCATTCAATAGCCGCCCGATGTTGGTCCGCGTTGCGGCGTCGCAGCAGTGGTGGTGGCCGTGGGATCGCTCGAATCGAACGCCGGCTGCCTCACTGGAGTGGTCTCAGCCACTTAGCGTGAACGAATGATGGGAGGCGGCTGCATGCCCTCCGTTCCGGCTGGCTTGCGCCCTTCGGCCTCGCTGGCTCTGCTGGCCTCTGCGGCCCTCCTGCTGCCACTGCCGGCCCGGCCCGCCCCCGCTCCCTCCGCCGCCGACGCTGCACCAAGGGAGCAGGCCTCCTGCCCGCCGCCGCCGCCGGCCCGCCACGTGGTGCTGGAGAAGGGCTGGCGGGGCCAGGGTGCTGATCAGAAGCCCCTGGCCCGGCTCCGGCAGGAGCGCTGGACGGCCGACGGCACGATCGAGGGCACGGTGTTCGAGCGAATCGGCCGGACGTTCCGGCAGTTCCGCACCACCGGCACGTGGCGGCCGATCGGCGCCTGCCGGGTGCGGCTGGAGCGCATCAGACCGGATGCCGGCCCCAGTTCCCGCGAGGAGGCAGAGGCCGTGCTGGATTCCATCGGCCGCCCCCGCTACAGCCTGAGCCTGGCTGCCCGCAGCACCGTCACCGGGATCTGGCGCCACCAGAGCGACGTGGTCTGCACCTCCGCAACGCTGGCGGGAACGGTGCTCAGCCAGCAGCAGGGGCTGAGCTGGAAGGGCGGCTGGCGGCCCAACGCGGTGGTGCAAAGCGAAACCTGGCGGAACGGCCGGGTGCAGGGGGTGGCCCTGAGCAGCTATGCCGGCAAGTTGGAGACGGCCACCTACACCGGCACGATCGCGGTGACCGCCGACTGTCTGGCCACCGTGGTCCAGCGCGACAGCGAAGGGGTGCCCTACAACTACCGGGCCATCGTGATGGCCGATGGCAGCGGCTATCTCTATCTCCAGCAGGATCCGAACGATCTCACGATCGGCTGGCTGGAGCGGGACGGTTGAAGAGATCCAGGGCCAGGGCGGTGAGCGCATCCGTGGCCGTTTCGATCACGGCCTCATAATTCGGCCCCCATTCAGGGCTATGCAGGGACGGCAGCGACGCACCAGTTGAGCGGTGCTTCTCCCATGGCTCGGCGGGCACCCCCCCGACCCAGAAGATCAGAC
>JBFLKL010000147.1:0-10794 GCA_040883175.1 Synechococcaceae cyanobacterium
CACCTATCTCGACATGCTGCGCCACAACGCCAAGACTCTGGTGCAGGGTCTCCAACCCGATGCCCAGTCCTGAACCCCAGCTCTCTCAGCGGCCCGAGGCCGCGGGCATCACCGTGGAGAACCTCACGGTGGGCTACAACGGCCGCCCGGCGGTGGTGGACGTGAGCCTCGAGCTGCGTGCCGGCAGCATCTGCGCCCTGGTGGGCATGAACGGAGCCGGCAAGTCCACCCTGTTCAAGGCCCTGATGGGTTTCCTGAAGCCGAATGCCGGCTGCATCCGCATCGCCGGCTCCAGCCTCAGGCAGGCCCAGCGGCGGCAGCTGGTGGCCTATGTGCCCCAGAGCGAGCAGGTCGACTGGCAGTTCCCCATCCGCGTCTGGGATGTGGTGATGATGGGTCGCTACGGCGGCATGGGGCTGCTGCGCTGGCCTTCGACTGAGGACCGGCGCCAGGTGCGGCGGGCCCTGGAGCGGGTGGACCTCTGGCCCCTGCGCGAGCGACAGATCGGCGCGCTCTCCGGAGGCCAGCGCAAGCGTGCCTTCCTGGCCCGCGCCCTGGCCCAGGGTGCCTGCATCCTGCTGCTCGATGAGCCCTTCAGCGGCGTGGACATCAGCACGGAGCGGCTGATCATCGACCTCCTGATCGAGCTGCGCGATCAGGGGGCCACCGTGCTGCTCGCCACCCATGATCTGGAATCGATTCCAAGCTTCTGCGACCGGGTGGTGCTGATCAACCGCACGGTGCTGGCCTACGGCGACACCTCGGAGGTGTTCACCCAGGCCAATCTGTTGCGCACCTTCAGCACGCCCGCCCCGGCGGCTCCCAACCTGTGATGGATCTCCTGCTGGCACCGATGCAGATGGTGTTCATGCAGCGGGCCCTGGCCATCGGCGTGGTGGTGGCGGTGGTGTGCGCCGTGCTCTCCTGCTTCATGACCCTCAAGGGCTGGGCGCTGATGGGCGATGCGGTGTCCCATGCCGTGCTGCCCGGCGTGGTGATCGCCTACGCCCTGGGCCTGCCCTATGCCGTGGGGGCGTTCGTGTTCGGGGTGGGCTCGGTGGGGGTGATCGGCGCCATCAAGCAGCACACCCGGGTGAAGGAAGACACGGTGATCGGGCTGGTGTTCACCGGTTTCTTCGCCCTGGGACTGGTGTTGATCTCCAAGGTGCGCAGCAGCGTGGATCTCTTCCACATCCTGTTCGGCAACCTGCTGGGCATCACCGATGCCGACCTGCTGCAGACGCTGGTGATCAGCCTGGCCTGTCTGGCGGCGCTGCTGGTGCTGCGGCGCGACCTGCTGCTGTTCTGCTTCGATCCCAGCCATGCCCGCTCGATCGGGCTGAACACCGGCGCCCTGCACTATCTGCTGCTCACCCTGGTGAGCCTGGCGGCGGTGGCCGGCCTGCAGACCGTGGGCATCATCCTGGTGGTAGCGATGCTGGTGACGCCTGGGGCAACCGCCTACCTGCTCACCGACCGCTTCGACCGCATGACCTGGCTGGCGGTGATCTCCGCGGTGAGCGCCACCGTTCTGGGCATCTACGTCAGCTACTGGCTCGATGCCTCCACGGCTGGCTGCATCGTGGTGATGCAGACCCTGCAGTTTCTGCTGGTGATGGTGTTGGCCCCCCGCCACGGCCTGCTGGCGAGGCGGCATTCGCGCTGAGGGTCGGCGGGCGGAACACCCAGGTTCGCCCCCATCTGTGCGAGCGAGGCCACGGTTTGCTCGCGCAGATGATCCTGGAGAACCCGCAGAATCACAAGGCCTGGGCGGAGGCATCGTTCAGGGCCCCATGTCCGGGTTCGACTCCTCGCGGACTCTCAAGGGGTTGAACACCGGTATGACCGCGCGCCTGACACTGCTGAGAGAGGATCATCACCATGATCAGAATCACCCACTCAGTCTCGACCACGCATCCATCGAGGTTCTGAATCAACCTCGCCTTGCGCAGTCAGGGAGCAGTGCCATGAGTCGAGCTTGGTCCGCATCCGGGAGGGTGAAGTCGCAATGACTTCACACTGCCCGCTGCCATCGGGGACATCTCGGAAAGAACTGGCACCCTCTGCTTTCGCACCATCTGTCAGTCGTCCGCTTCGATCGTCATCCAGAGGGTGCGGTGGGCATCCACCACTTCCAGGGCTTCGAGGTGTTCGGCCGTGAGGGCTCGGGCGTCGCCCATCCGCCATTCCAGCGACAGGGTAGAGAGCCGCTGCATGCACCAGTCGCGCAGCTGGGTGAGCTGAAGCGTGCGGTCCAGAGTGGCGGGTTTTGAAGGTTCCATCAGCACCAGATCGGCCAGGCCGTCAGTGTGCTGTGTGTGCGTGATGGTGTTCGATCCGATTGCACCGAGGCGCGTGACCATCGGCACAGCTCTGACGCTGACCGGTCACACCCTCGGCCAACCCGTCGAAGGACACGGCGCGTTGTGCCATTGGTCACGGCTTCTTCAGGGTTTCTTCCCGTGTGGCGGGCTGGACGCAGGACTATGGATAGGGAACGCCTGCCGCATCCCTCCGTTCCAGTCGCTCGTCCCCCTCGTCCATTCGCCTCACCGACCTCGCCTCCCGACTTCGCTTCACTGACTTCGCTTCACTGACTTCGCTTCACTGACTTCGCCAGACCGATGAAAGACCTCTCCCAGGCCATCAACAGCCATCTCGCCTCGGAATTCCAGGCCAGTCACACCTATCTGGCCATGTCGATCTGGCTGCGGGAGAAGGATCTGGCCGGCTTCTCCCAGTACATGCTCGAGAAGAGCAATGAGGAGCGGGGCCACGCCGCCCGGATGATCGCCTATCTGGTGGATTGCGATGAGCCGGTGGAGCTGCCCACCATCGAGGCCCCGGAGCGCAGCTGGCCGTCGGTGCAGCAGCTGTTCGACCGGGTGTTCGAGATGGAGAAGCAGGTCACCGCCTCGATCAACCGCCTCTACACCCTGGCCGAGGAGGCGGGGGAACGCAGCGCCTCGGCGATGCTCGACTGGTTTGTGAACGAGCAGATCCAGGAGGAGGCGGAGGCCCGCTTCGTGCTCAAGCGCCTGCGGCTGGCCGGCGACAACAGCGCCGCCCTGCTGCTGCTGGACCAGCAGTTTCTCGAGGGCAGTGCCCTCAGCCATGTGAAGGCGAGCATGACCACCTACGGCGGCCAGTGATCGGGCCATGAAACGACGCAGCGATCGCGACTGTTCCTGCCGGCCACCGGTCCAAGTCGGTCGCCGCCGCGGCGAGCGCTGGCATCGCCTCTGGACCAGCCCGCCGGGCTGCCATGGCGAGACCTTCTCTGCCGAGGCGGAGGCGCCCGCCCTCACCGTGGCCCTGGTGGGGATGCCCAACACCGGCAAGTCCACCCTCTACAACCGCCTCACCGGCGGCCATGCCCAGATCGCCAACTGGCCCGGCCTCACCGTGGAGCTGCTGCGCGGACCCATGCCGGCCGATCGCCGCGGACGGCGCTACACCCTGGTGGATCTGCCGGGCATCCATGACCTCAGCGGCAGCAGTGAGGACGAAGCTGTCGTGCAGCGCTTCCTGCGGCACACCCCACCCTCCCTGCTGCTGCTGGTGGTGAACGCCAGTCAGCTCGCCAACCAGCTGCGCTTCGTGCTGCAGCTGCGGCAGCTGGGCATTCCCATGGTGGTGGCCCTGAACATGAGCGATGAGTCGAAGCAGCTGGGGATCGGCATCGATCACCAGCTGCTCAGCGCAGAGCTCGGCCTGCCGCTGCTGCCGATCAGCGCCAAGCGCAACCAGGGCATCCATGAACTCATCGACGCCGTGCATCAGCTCGGCGAGCGACTTCCCTGTGGTATCAGCCCCGGCGCCCAGTCCCCCCTGGCCGCTGGGGCTGCCTCCAGGGATTGGTCTCAGGACGCGGCGGCAGACGACATCGACGCCCGGGCAGAAGCCCTGGCCGCCGCCACCGTGACCCTGCCGGAGCGGCTGATCAACCGCAGCACCCGCCGTGCCGATCGCCTGCTCATGCATCCGCTGCTCGGCCTGGTGGCCTTCCTGGCGATCGTGCTGGCCATGTTCCAGCTGCTCTATGCCGTGGGCACGCCGCTGCAGGATCTGCTGGGCGAGCTCGTGGACTGGACGCAGACGGCTGTGCTCGAGCCGCTGCTGGCGGCACTCGGCGCACCGGAGTTCGTGCGCGGCTTCCTGATCGATGGGGTGTGGCTGGGCGTGGGCACGGTGGCCACGTTCCTGCCGATCATCTTCCTCTTCTACGTGATCATGGCGGTGGTGGAGGATTCGGGATACCTGCCGCGGGCCGCCTTTCTGATGGACGGCTTCATGCGCTGGCTGGGGCTGGATGGCCGGGCCTTCGTGCTCCAGGTGATGGGCTTCGGCTGCAATGTGCCCTCGATCATGGGCACCCGGGTGATCCGCGATCGCGGCATGCGCCTGCTGGCGATGCTCTGCATCCCCTTCGCCCTCTGTCAGGCCCGCCTCACGGTGTTCATCTTCATGGCGGCGGTGTTCTTTCCGCGGCCCTGGTGGGCGCCGGGGCTGGTGGTGTTCGGGTTCTACGTGCTCAGCTTCGTGGCCGCGGTGATCACCGGTCTGCTGTTCAAGCGGGCCTTCCCCAGCCGCGAGGCCTTCATCCTCGAGCTGCCTCCCTATCGCGCGCCAAGTGTGTCCACGATCCTGCGGCGCGGCTGGACCGCCATGCTCAACTTCCTGGTGACCACGCGGGTGTTCATCGTGGTGGGCGCGGCGGCCATCTGGCTGCTCACCAACCTGCCGCCCGGGGCGGTGCAGGGGTCGGGCTCCACCCTGGCCGATGGCATCGGCCGGATCTTCCAGCCGATCCTGGGACCGATCGGCATGAATCCGGCCCTCACGGTGTCGCTGTTCTTCGGCTTCATCGCCAAGGAGATCCTGCTGGGGGCGATGGCTGTGATCTATGCCACCAGTGAAGGCGACCTGGGCGGTGTGATCCGCCAGACGATCACGCCGCTCCAGGCGCTCAGCTTCATGACCTTCGTGCTGCTCTACACCCCCTGCCTGGGTACGGTGGCGATTCAGCTTCAGGAATCGAAGAGTCGCAGGTTCACCCTGCTGTCGCTTGTGTGGTCACTGGCTCTGGCCTGGATGCTGGCCCTGATGGTGTATCAGGGAGGACGCCTGTGGATGGCAGTCGCCTGACCTGAGCCTCAGAAGCTCACCTCCATTTCGGCGGCATGTTCATGACGGATCATGAACTCGAGGATGCCGCAGGCCACGTGCATCACGCCGCCGGGCCTGCCGCGCCGCAGCACCTGCACCTCGGCTCCAGGCCTGATTCCCATCGCCATCAGTCGGTTCCGGAGTGTGCGCTGGGTGGGAAGCGATTCGATGCGGATGGAACACAGTTCCGGAGCGGCGCTCAGGGGCATGGCATGCGGGCATCTCTGGCTTCAGCTTAGGTGCATTCTGCCGGCCTGCCGCGGGCATCAGGGGTATGGCCAGCGGCTCCGGAGCGGTTGCCCAGATGTCGCTTCCCTTCGTAGTGCCGGCTACCCGGAATCGTGCTGTTGGCGGGCATGGCGTTTGGCATGAATCGTTAGACCGGTGCGGCATTCAGAGGGTCATGACGCTCACGATCTTTTACGCCACCTCCACCGGCAAAACCGAGGACATCGCGCAGCGGCTGGCGACGTTGCTTGGCGGCAACGCTGACGTGCGGGACGTGGATTCCCTCGCATCCGCGGAGGACTTCTGCGGCGTCGACGCGATGATCTGCTGTGTTCCCACCTGGAACACCGGCGCCGATTCGCTGCGCTCCGGCACCGCCTGGGACACCTATGTGGAGGACATTCCTGAGATCAGCCTGGCCGGCAAGCCCGTGGCGATTCTCGGACTCGGCGACTCCTCCAGCTACAGCGATTATTTCTGCGACGCCATGGAGGAGCTCTACCGCGCCTTCGAGGCGGCCGGTGCCCGGATGGTTGGCGGTGTGCCGATCGATGGCTACACCTTCAACGCATCAAAAAGTGTGATCAACGGCCGCTTCTGCGGGCTGCCGATCGATGAGGACAGCGAGCCCGATCTCACGGATGAGCGCCTCAGCGCCTGGGCCCGCCAACTGCAACAGGACATGGCCGGGAAGCTGGGCTGAGCCGCCTCGTCTCCCGCCGGCGAGAATCGGCAGCGCACCCTGCGGTGCCGCTCAGCGGACATGAACAGCCAGCAGCTGCGGGATCTCTGCCGGATCCTCTCCATCGCCCACCACATCCCAGGGCGCATCCGCATCAGGCTCGACCGCTCCGCCCTGGCCTCGGACCTGGGCGGAGCGTCCACAGAGCTGGATGCCTTACTCGCCTCCCTGGAACGCCTGCAGGGCATCCAGGAGGTGCGCCTGAATCCCATGGCCCTCTCCTGCACGATCACCTACGACCCGGCGGCGATCGCCGCGGACGCCTGGGTGGCCCTGCTGGAGGGTCGGACGGATCAGGACGGGCACCAACTGGCTGAGCTGGTGCTGCGCTACGCCGAGCGCCTGACCTGATCCTTGTCGGCATGGGCGGCAGCGACCGCCGCTCCCAGCAGGCCCACGGCCGTGGCCTGGGCCAGGTCGCCTGCGGTCATCGGCGTGCATCCGAAGGCGGCGGCCAGGGGCGGGGTCTGCACCAGGGCCACCAGGCCCGCGTAGGAGCCCAGTGCCGTGGCGGCGGTCCTGAGGTCACCCTCGCCTCTGCCCGCCATCTGCGTCAGCTGGGTGCCGATCAGGGTCACCAGCCCCACCGTGTCGGCAGCCCCCGAACCCCTGCTCCTGGCCAGACTGCGGGAGACGGCCGCGGTGAGGGCGGTGACGCCGCCGCGGCGCAGGATGTCCCGGTCGAGGCTGTCGCCGAGGCTGGCGTCAGGCCCCTCCAGCGCCAAGGCTTGCTCCTCCACACCGCGGGGCGGCCGGGTGGCGATGGTCAGGGCCGGCGCCACGTCGGTGAGCAGATTGGCGAGCAACAGCTGGCGGGTGTTGAGCACCGAGCGCCCCTCGACCAGGGCGGTGAGCACCGTGAAGCCGATCTCACCGAGGTTGCCGCCCACCAGCAGACCCACCGCATCGCGCACCGACCGCCACAGGGCGCGGCCTTCCAGCACCGCCCGGCCGATGGCCTCGATGCTGCCTTCGGTGACCACCAGATCCGCCGCCTGCCGGGCGGCGTCGGTGGCGCGCTCGCCCAGGGCGATGCCCACCTGGGCCAGGCGGATGGCCGGGGCGTCGTTGGCTCCGTCGCCGCCCATCGCCACCGTCCGCCCCACCTGCTGCAGGGCGCGCACCAGCCGAAGCTTCTGCAGGGACGTGACCCGGGCGAACACCGAGGCGTTCAGAGCCGCCTGGCCCAGGTCGGCATCGCTGAGCCGGTCGATCTCCGGTCCTGTCAGCACGGCGCCGCCATCGGGGAGCTCCAGGGCGTGGGCGATCGCCCCGGCGCTGGCGGGATGGTCGCCGGTGATGATCTTCACGGCGATGCCGGCCCGGCGCAGCTGATCCACCGCCTCACGGGCCGTGGGCCGGATCGGATCGCTGAGCACCACCAGCCCCGCGAAGCGGAGAGCCGTCACCCGGCTGTCCTCCAGGGTTGCATCAGCCGGCAGCTCGCGCTTGGCCACGGCCAGCACCCGCATCCCCCGCTCGGCCAGGGCCTGGGCCGTGCCGGCTGCTTCGGCCGGAGGGTTGGCGCAGGCCGCCAGCACCACATCGGGAGCGCCCTTGACGCAGAGCTGCAGCGGTTCGCCCGCACTGGCGGCCGCCGCCATGCGTCCGAGGCTGGCGTGGTAGCCGCGCGCCGGCTCGAACGGCAGCGTCTGCAGCAGCTCCCAGCCCTGGTGGTCCAGCCCGGCCAGCGCCGCGCCCTCGAGCAGGGCCCGGTCGGTGGGATGGGCCAGGGGCCGGTCAGCCTCCGGCGTGGGGGTGGCCCAGAGGGCCAGCTGCAGCACTGCCCGCGCCGCGTCCGGCAGCCGGGCCGGCTCGTGCTGCTGGCCGTCCGCCCACACCCGCACCAGCTGGATCCGGCCGGAGGTGAGCGTGCCGGTCTTGTCGAGGCAGAGCACGTTCACCCGGCCCAGGGCCTCCAGGGCCCTGGGGTTGCGCACCAGCACCCCTTGATCAGCCAGGCGATCGGCGGCGGCGCCCTGGGCCAGGCTGGCCAGCACCGGCAGGCCTTCGGGCACCGCCGCCACGGTGAGGGCCACCCCCTCGGAGAGCGCTGAGCGTGGATCCTGGCCGCGGGCGAGGGCGGCGAGCAGCAACGCCAGCCCCCCCAGCGCCGCCACAGGCGTGGTGCTGTCGGTGAGGCCGGCCAGGCGGGCCTCCACGCCGCCGCTGACGCTGGCCTGCTGGGCTGCGGCCAGGCTGCGCCGGGCCTCGGTGGCCAGACCCACGGCCACCACCATCGCACTGGCCTGTCCCGCAACCACCGTGGTGCCCTGGTAGAGCATCGAGCGCCGGTCCGCCAGCGCCGCCTCCTGGCAGGGGGCCGGATCCTTGTCCACCGGGAACGACTCGCCGGTGAGCACCGCCTCGTCCACCTGCAGGCCGCAGGCCTGGATCAGCCGGCAGTCTGCCGGCACCACCTCACCGGCTTCCAGCACCACCACGTCGCCCTCCAGCAGCCGCACCTCGCTGATCCGCTCCAGTGCCCCGCCGCGCCGCACCCAGACGTCGACGGCATGCCGGTGCTGCAGCAGCTCCAGCCGCCGCTCCACCTGCAGCCGCTGACCGGCACCCACCAGAGCATTCAGCCCCAGCACCCCCAGGATCAGGCCGGCATCGGCCGGTGCCCCGACGATGCCGGAGAGGGCCGCGCCGGTGGCCAGCACCGGTGTGAGCGGGTTGTCCAGTTCGGCGAGCATCAGGGCCCCCAGGCCGGGAGCCCGGGGGCTGCCGTCGCGGCCGTGACCGGGCCGGCGCTGGCGCACCTGCTCCGTATCCAGCCCTTCCGGACTGCTGGCCAGGCGGCGGAGGGCCTCCTCGGCCGGCAGGGCATGCCACGCCGTGGTGGCCGCGGCGGGCAGCGGCGCGCGGGCCTCGAGGCGGCGGGCCAGGCGCAGGCCGTTGCCGACAGCCACCAGGGTGAGCAGGTTGGTGGCCTGGTTGATGCCCGCGCTGGTGAGGGTGCCGAGGCCTTCGAGGGCCAGGGCCAGACCCACCACCGCGTCGAGCAGCGACGCCTGCACCCCCTGCTCGGCGCAGCGCCGGGCGGCCGCGCAGGCCGGCAGCACCAGCCAGGCCACCTCCAGGCCGGCCGGTGCGATCACGTGGGCCTGCCAGGGCGGCGGCTGGCCCTCTTCATGCAGTCCGATGGCCAGATCCGCGGCGGCAAGGGCGGCGGAATCGCCGCCGATCAGCAGCACGCCGCTGCCCTGGAGCTGGAGGTCGTGGATGGCGGCAGCCCCAGCCGGAATCACCGCGTCGACCCGCGCCGCGGTGGCCTCCGCCAGGGGCTGCCCGCTGGCCAGCACGGCGCGCAGGCCCGCCTGCCGGATCGCCGCCAGCAGCCCATCCCCCCAGATCGACTCCAGCAGGCCCGGCGCCAGCACCACGGTGTCGAGGCGATCGAGACGTTCCAGGGCCGCGGGCTCGAGCAGCAGGGCCCCCATCGCCTCCAGGCGGCGGCCGATCTCCAGGCAGAAGACGCTGCGGCCCAGCTGGGCCGGCCTGGGCAGACCGGCCAGGATCGCCGCGGCCGGTCCCTCCACGCGCCGCAGGGTCGCCACCCCCCAGCCGAAGGCCGCCAGGGAGAGCAGGGTGGCCTTCTGGCCGTAGCGCTCGATCGGACCGTCCGGCAGGGGCCTGGGGCGCGGGCCCGGGTCGCTGACCCGTTCCGGGTGGTCCTGGGGCCGGGCGTTCCAGCCGGCCTCCACCTGCTGCCAGCGGCGCCGGTGCTGCAGGCGGGTGCGCAGGCGCAGGCCCTCCTCCAGCAGTCCCACCAGCGGCCCGGCCAGCCCCCGCAGCAGGGCGTAGTCGAGCGAATCGGCCAGGCGCAGCAGCAGCTCGGTCGTGCCGCTGCCCAGGCGGCGGTCGAGGCTGGCGCGCAGGGGCGGCAGGGTTTCCAGCACCCGCAGGGCCGCCGCCAGATCGATGCCCAGCTGGCGGCTGCCGGGCCGGTTCTGCAGCGCCAGACCCAGCCCCGTGCCGGCCAGCTCGGCCACGATCTCCGCGATCGAGCGCAGGATCGGCTCCACATCGGCCGGGTGATCCGGCGTCGGTGCGGCGGCGACGCCATCCAGCCGGCGCTCGAGCTCCGCAAGGCGCTCCAGCAGGTCGGCGGCGGCGCCCTCGGCTTCGCCTTCGGTGGCGGGGCCATCGATCACCACCCGGCGGGTGGCGGCGTTCCAGCGGGCCCAGTTCACCCCCGGCTGCTCCCCCAGCGTCCGGCGGATGGCGGCGGCGAAGGCCGCTTCCGCCGGCGAGCCCGCCCGTGGTGCCTGGGCGCTCACGTGCAGGCGTCCGTTGCCCTGCCAGCGGCGGCGCCCCCGGCCCTGGGCGGCGTCCAGAAGCAGGGAGGCCAGATCGCCCGGTCCGAAGCCCATGGCCTGCAGGGAGCGCCCCTCCGCACTGCCCTCAGCCTGGCAGGGCCCGGCGGAGCCTGCCGCTGGCCCTAGCCTGAGATCACTCGACGATTTCAAGATCACAGGAGATCACCATGACGCGATGTCGTGATTCCGATGGGAGCCATCCCCTGCACCACGACCCCGAGCGGCTTCGCGCGGTGCTGGAGGAGGCGATCCACGACGAATACAAGGCCCGGGCCACCTACCGCCAGGTGATCGCCCGCTTCGGGCCCGTGCGGCCGTTCCTGCCGATCC
>JBFLKL010000148.1:0-2681 GCA_040883175.1 Synechococcaceae cyanobacterium
CCGGCGGCATTCGCCTCGGTCGGGGTGCCGGCCGCGCTCGCCGCCGGGTCCTCCGGGCCGGCCTCCGGATTGCCCTTGGCCGCGCCGGCCCCCTCGGCTGCCGGCTCCACGCCCCCCGCGGCCGGGCGTGGTCGCAGCAGCGACACCAGACCCAGGGCCACGAGCACGGTGGCGAGGGCGCCGGCCACCAGCAGGGCCGGCGTGCGCCAGCGCCGGGCCAGTGGCGCACGCTCCGTCTCCGGCTCGTCGGTGTCGTCCGCCGCCTCACCGCTGGCCAGGTCGTGGCCGTGCTCGTCACCCAGGGGCCCGAAGCCAAGCAGGGCCTGGGCGCCGGGCAGGGCGGCGCCGGCCAGGGCGAAGGGGGAGCGCAGGCTGGCGCCCAGGCCCCCCTGGGCGCCGCCGGGGCCGGCGGCTTGGGCTGCCGGCTCGAGCGAATCGAGATAGGCCTGCACGTCGCGATCGGCGAAGTAGGCCTCCAGGTCGGCGTCGGCTTCCAGGTCGCGGTAGCCCGGCAGCACATCCCGGGCCAGCCAGTCGCGGCAGTAGGCGCACACCTGGGCCAGGGGATCGTCGCTCTGACGGGCCGCCCACTCCCGCAGCTCCTCGCTGGCGCCGTCGGCGAACAGGAACT
Source organism: Synechococcaceae cyanobacterium (assembly GCA_040883175.1). Taxonomy (GTDB): domain Bacteria; phylum Cyanobacteriota; class Cyanobacteriia; order PCC-6307; family Cyanobiaceae; genus NIES-981. Next base: position 632 of record JBFLKL010000148.1, read on the forward strand.
CGGCGCTGTCCACCTGCCCCAGCAGCAGGTTCAGACAGGCCAGCAGCGGCTTCAGCTCCGGCTTGCCGCGGGCCAGCAGCCGGCTGCGTGCGGCGGCGATCCGTTCCGGTTTGCGCTGGGCGAAACCCAGGGCGGTGAGGGCTGTGGCGGCCAGGAAATCGGCACTGGCCGACTGGGGGGCCCAGCGCTCGAACAGGTCGATCTGCTCCTGCACCGTCAGGTAGGCGCGGATCTGGCTGAAGAAGGCCTGAAATTCCTCCGGGCTGAGATCGGGATCGCGCTGCCCGTCCAGCCCGCCCCGTTCCTCCACCAGTTCCTGCAGCAGCGCCAGGCCCTCGCTGCGCTCCCGGCTGGCACCGAGGTCGCGGCTGAGCAGATCGAGCACCCGGTAGGGCCGCAGGGTTCTGCGCTCCGTGGCCATCCGCTGGCGCAGGTCGCCGTGCTGCCCCATGCGCTGCAGCAGCTGGTTGCCCTGGCCCAGCACCTGGGCCGCGGCCTCGTAGCGGCGTTCCTGGCGCAGATCCGCGGCCGCATCCAGGCAGGCCAGGGCCGCCAGCAGGCTCAGATCGGCTTCACGACCACTGCCCAGGGCAGGGGCCTGGGGCGGCTGCAGGGCCCGGCTGGCCAGCTCGAAGCACTCGAGGGGCATCCCCGCCTCCAGCAGCAGCAGCAGCCCAGCCACCTCCTTGCTGGCCGGCATGTCCAGGGCGGCCTGCAGGGAGTCCCCCGAGGCGCTCAGGGCGGTGAGTTCCGATTCGTAGTGGGCGCGCCGCTGCGGATCGGTGAGCAGATCGGCGCTGCTGCGCAGCAGCTCGGCGCGGGCCAGGAGGGTGTCCTGGGTGAAGCCCTGGTCGGGAGGCCGATCGACGCGCTGCGCCAGGGTGCGGAGCACGGACTGCGGATCAGTCGCGGGGCTCACCCCGAGCAGCCGGAAGTGATCGATCGGCAGGTCCAATCCCCTCGGCCGGCGGGTGCCTGACTGTAAGCAGGGTCTGCCGGGGTGGAGTTGGCCGCGGTGGACACAGCGGCCGGGGCCGGACCCCGTAGAGTCCGCCAACGCTTCAACGTTCCGACTCTCCACAGCCCACGCTGCCGGGTTCAGAACCCGCCCAGATCAGCACCTTTCACCGATGACCCAGGCAGACACGAGCCGCGACCTGGCAGGCCAGGCGCTGACCGGCTCCGGAGCTCCCTCCTGCTCCGCCGACTCCACCCACGTGGCCGGCCCCCACGCCGAGCGGCTGGAGAACCTCTACCCCGGCACGCCGGCCACGGTGGACCGCGAACAGGGACTGATCCTCTACCGCGACATGGTGCTGGGCCGCCGTTTCGAGGACAAGTGCGCGGAGATGTACTACCGCGGCAAGATGTTCGGGTTCGTGCATCTCTACAACGGCCAGGAGGCCGTGAGCACGGGCGTGATCAAGGCCATGAAGGCCCAGCACGACTGGTTCTGCAGCACCTACCGCGACCATGTGCACGCCCTCAGCTGCGGCGTGCCGGCGCGCGAGGTGATGAGCGAGCTGTTCGGCAAGGAGACGGGCTGCAGCAAGGGCCGCGGCGGCTCGATGCACCTCTTCTCCAGGGAACACCATCTGCTTGGCGGCTATGCCTTCATCGGTGAGGGCATCCCGGTGGCCCTGGGGGCCGCCTTCACCAGCCGCTACAAGCGCGATGCCCTCGGGGACGCCTCCAGCGACGCCGTGACGGCCGCCTTCTTCGGCGACGGCACCTGCAACATCGGTCAGTTCTACGAGTGCCTGAACATGGCGGCGCTCTGGAAGCTGCCGATCCTGTTCGTGGTGGAGAACAACAAGTGGGCCATCGGCATGGACCACAACCGTGCCACCAGCGATCCGGAGATCTGGCGCAAGGCCGCCGCCTTCGGCATTCACGGCGAGGAGGTGGACGGCATGGATGTGCTGGCGGTGCGGGCCGCGGCCCAGCGGGCCGTCGAGCGCGCCAGGTCCGGTGAGGGCCCCACCCTGCTGGAATGCCTCACCTACCGCTACCGGGGCCATTCCCTGGCTGACCCTGACGAGCTGCGGGC
>JBFLKL010000149.1:0-15133 GCA_040883175.1 Synechococcaceae cyanobacterium
ACGGGGTGGGAGTGGTGCGCAGGGGATCCTATGGATGGGCGCTGGACCGGCCCTGACGTCCAGGCCCGTCCAGTTCCGGAGCCCCGAAGCTCGCCCCGCTGAGAGGACTGCAGGCGCGCAGCCCGGCCACCAGCTCCGGGTGCAGCCGGCGGCCGGCTGCCACCACCCGGCCACTGGCCAGGTCGAGCGGGCCGCCGTCGTAGGCGGACACCAGCCCCCCCGCCTGCTCCACCAGCACCACGCCGGCGGCCAGGTCCCAGGGGGAGAGACCGCGCTCCCAGTAGCCGTCCAGGCGGCCCGAGGCCACGAACGCCAGGTCCACCGCCGCCGCGCCGCCGCGCCGCACCCCGTGGGTGCGGTGGGTGAAATAGGCGAATTCGGCGTAGTTGTTGTCCAGTCGCGTGTGCCGGTCGTAGGCGAAGCCGGTGACCAGCAGGGCATCCGCCAGCCGCTCACACCCGCTCACATGGATGCGGCGGCCGTTGCACCAGGCGCCCAGCCGCGGGGCGGCCCAGTGCAGTTCATCGAAGCTGGGGATGGCCAGGGCGCCGAGCAGGGGCGCACCGCGCCAGCAGAGCCCCACCGAGGTGCCGAAGAACGGATAGCCGTGGGCGTAGTTGGTGGTGCCGTCGAGTGGGTCGACGCACCACTCCAGATCACCGTCGCGCTGCCGCCGGCCGCTCTCCTCGGACAGCACGCCGATCTCAGGGGTCTCCGCCTGCAGCAGGCCCAGCACGGCCGCTTCGGCGGCCAGGTCGGCCTCGGTGACCAGATCGCCGCAGCGCCCCTTCTCGCGGATCTGCTCCAGGCGGCCGAAGTGGGCCCTGAGCTGCACACCCCCCGCCTCGGCGGCCCGCCGGGCCACATCCACCAGCCGCTCGATCGCGCCGATCGTCAGCCCTGACTCGCGCAGGGCCCGGTCCGAGTTGCCCTCGGGGCCGCAGTCCGGGCTGCGTTCAGGGTCGAGGCCTGTGGTCATCGGCGATGCGGCGTTGGGCAGGGACGGGTATCCGGTGGGGGAACGCGGGATCACTCGTCCTCCAGCGGCAGTCCGGGGCGGGTGCGGCCCCGGCCGAAGTGGCGTCCGAACTGCAGTTCATAGACCTCATCCTCATCCTGGGTCTCCACCTCCAGGGGACCGACGGCGCGGGCCACGCAGAGCAGGCCATAGCCGCGGCTGCGCAGTTCCCTGGACAGGCCGAGAGCCTCGCGCTGATCGATCGTGCCGTTCAGCACCCGCACCGCGCAGGTTGTGCAGCAGCCATTGCGGCAGCTGAAGGGGAGAGGGTCGCCCTGTTGTTCGAAGCTGCGCAGGATGTACTCGCCCTCCGGAACCTCGTGCCGGATCACGCGACCGGTCTGGCGCCAGTGGACGGTGATCGGAAACGTGCGCATCGGGCCGCGGGGGGTTGACTGCTACATTGCCACCTCGTTGCCCCATTTTGCCGCTGGAGAGGTGGCCGAGTGGTCGAAGGCGCAGCACTGGAAATGCTGTATAGGGGCAACTCTATCGAGGGTTCGAATCCCTCCCTCTCCGCTCAAAAGCAAAGCCGGCCCCGAGGCCGGCTTTTTTGTTGAGAGTGTTGACACTGTCGGATCCGCTGTATCAGCCGAAGCGCCCAGTCACATAGTCCTGGGTTGCCTGCTGAGCGGGAGCATTGAAGATGCGCTCCGTCTCGGCATACTCCACCAGGTAGCCCACCTTGCCGCTGCCGCCCTCCACCGCTTCGGCGTTGTAGAAGGCGGTCATGTCCGCCACCCGCACGGCCTGCTGCATGTTGTGGGTCACGATCACGATCGTGAAGCTGCGCTTCAGCTCGTGCATCGTCTCCTCGATCTTGAGGGTGGAGATCGGATCGAGGGCGGAGCAGGGCTCGTCCATCAGGATCACCTCCGGTTCGGTGGCGATGGCCCGGGCGATGCAGAGACGCTGCTGCTGGCCGCCGGAGAGCGCGAGGCCGCTCTCCTTGAGTTTGTCCTTGCATTCGTCCCAGACGGCGGCCTTGCGCAGCGAGCGCTCCACCAGTTCGTCCATGTCGCCCTTGTAGCCGTTGATGCGGGCGCCGAAGGCAATGTTCTCGTAGATGGTCTTGGGGAAGGGGTTGGGTTTCTGGAACACCATTCCGATCCGTCGCCGCACCTCCACCGGATCCACGTTGGGTGCATAGATGTCGACACCGTCGAACACCACCCGGCCCCGCAGACTGCAACCGGGAATCAGGTCGTTCATGCGGTTGAGACCGCGCAGCACGGTCGACTTGCCGCAACCGGACGGGCCGATGAAGGCCGTGACCCTGCCCTTGGGAATGTCCAGGAACACGTTCTTGACGGCTTCGAACTTCCCGTAGGAGATCGTCACGTCCTGCAGCGACATGCAGACGTCGTTGGCTCGGGATTGGCTGCTGACTGTTGACTGGGTCATGACCTTGGATGTGGATCGGAAGGCGTTGAGGGGAAGGAGACTCTTGGGAAGATCAAGGACGCGACAAGCTGCCGATCCACCGTGCCAGGAGATTGGCACCAAGAATCATGATCACCAGAACAAAAGAGGCTGCCCATGCCAGTTCATTCTGGGCTTCGTAGGGCATGATGGCGAAGTTGAAGATCAACACCGACATGGTGGCGATCGGGTTGAAGATCCCTTCCGGCCAGAAGGGTGAAAACAGGGCCGTGAAGATGAGGGGTGCTGTTTCACCGGCGGCACGCGCAATCGCAAGCACCACACCGGTGGCGATGGGGGTGAAGGCGGCGGGAAGGGTGATGCGCATCACCGTCACGAACTTCGACGCTCCCACGCCGTAAGCTCCCCAGCGGAGTTCCTGGGGCACCAGTTTCAGCCCCTCATCGGTGGTCTTGATGACGGTGGGCAGCATCAACACGGCCAGCGCGATGCCGCCGGCAACGGCACTGAAGCTCTGGTTGAAGAAGATCCGGGTGGAAACGATGATTCCGTAGACAAAGACGCCGATGATGATCGAGGGAACACCGGCGAGGATGTCATTGCCAAAGCTGACGAACTGAGAAAACCAGCCGCGGCTGGAGTATTCATTCAGGTAGATGCCACCGCCGACCCCGATCGGGATGGCGATCACCGTGGCGATCAGGGTGACGATGATCGTGCCCACCACGGCGTTGCCGATACCCCCGCCCTCGAGGCCGGGTGGAGGCGGCAGCTGGGTGAACAGGGACAGACTCAGCAACCTGCCACCCTGGATCAGCACGTAGACGATCACCAGGAACAGAGGCAGCACAGCAATCGCCCCGAACAGGCCGGCGATGCTGGTGAACAGCCGGTTCAGGCGATTGCGCTTGAGGGCCGGGTCGAAGGTGAGGGGGCGGCGGTCGAACAGCCCGCTGTCGGCGGACGTGGGCGTGAAGGCGGTAGTCATCAGCTGTCTCAGTAGCGAAGGCTGAGGCGACGCACGATCCACTGCGCCAGCACGTTGACGGTGAACGTGAGCAGCATGAGGATCAGGCCGGCATACATCAGGGCCGAAACCTGAATCCCATCGGCTTCACCGAACTGGTTGGCCAGCATGGAGGCGATCGTGTTACCCGGTGCCAGCAGGGACGTGCTGAAGTTGTTGGAGTTGCCGATGATCATCGTCACCGCCATCGTCTCTCCCATGGCACGGCCCAGGGACAGCATCACGCCACCGGTGATGGCCGAGATGGCTGCCGGCAGGATCACACTGAAGATGGCTCCCCAGCGGGTGGTGCCGACGCCGTAGGCCCCCTGCCGCAGCTCATCGGGAACCTGGTTGAGGGCATCCCGGGAGATGGCCGTGATGATCGGCAGGATCATCACCACCAGGATCAGGATGGCCGGCGCCATGCCAGGTCCGACAGCGGTGGTGCTGAACAGGGGGATCCAGCCGAGCTTGGCGTGCAGCAGGTTGAGGGCGGGTCGGATCGCCGGTTCCATCACGAAGATCGCCCAGAGGCCGAGCACCACCGATGGAATGGCCGCGAGCAGCTCAACCATCAGTCCGGTGGCGTCCCGCACGAACTTGGGCAGCACGTCCTCGGTGATCAGGATGGCGGTTCCCACACCCAGGGGCACTGCGATCAGGAGCGACAGCAGGGAGGTCACCAGGGTGCCGTAGATGGCCACGAACGCGCCGTAACGTCCGTTCACCGGGTCCCAGCCTGAGGTGGTGAGAAAGCCCAGGCCGAATTCGGCCATGGCGTCGCGGGCGCCGAGGAACACCACGAGAAAGATGCCCACGAGCACGATGGCCACCACCGAGGCCAGCACCAGAGTGACCTGACGGAAGCCGACGTCCACCAATTTTTCGCTGGGCGGTCGCCGACGGAGGGTGAACGCGTCAGCGCCCACGGGCAGGGATGAATCCGTCGTCATGCTGGAAACGGTTGTTTGGCCGGCTGGCGGCGTTGGGTTGACGGGTGCAGCTCGGAACGGCCGGAGCGCTTTCAGACTGCCGAAATTTACGGACGGCCAGGCCGTGACTGTTTAAGTGGTGATTAACGTCCGGCCAGCCGGTACCTTGGGGGCGCCGGGCGGTTCTTGACTCCTCTCAGTCCATGGGGCGCATCGTCGGCATCGACCTGGGAACCACCAACTCGGTGGTGGCGGTGCTCGAGGGCGGTCGGCCGGTGGTGATCGCCAGCGCCGAGGGCAGCCGCACCACCCCCTCGGTGGTGGGCTTCAGCCGCGACCAGGAGCTGCTCGTTGGGCAGCTGGCCCGCCGCCAGCTGGTGCTCAACCCGCGCAACACCTTCGCCAACCTCAAGCGCTTCGTTGGCCGCCAGTGGGAGGAGCTCGACGAGGGCAGCCTCGGCGTGGCCTATACCGTGCGCGCCAACGAGGCCGGCAACGTGCGCGTGGTCTGCCCCGCCACCGAGCGCGAATACGCGCCCGAGGAGCTGGTGGCCAGCATCCTGCGCAAGCTCTGCGACGACGCCGCCACCTATCTGGGCGAGCCGGTGGAGGCGGCGGTGATCACCGTGCCCGCCTACTTCAACGACGCCCAGCGCCAGGCCACCCGCGACGCCGGCCGCCTTGCGGGCATCAGCGTGGAGCGCATCCTCAACGAGCCCACGGCCGCGGCCCTGGCCTACGGCTTCGACCGCAGCGCCGCCAGGCGGGTGCTGGTGTTCGACCTGGGCGGCGGCACCTTCGACGTCTCGGTGCTGCGGGTGGCCCAGGGCGTGTTCGATGTCAAGGCCACCAGCGGTGACACCCAGCTGGGCGGCAATGACTGGGACCGGCGCATCGTCGACTGGCTCGCCGACGCCTTCCAGCAGCAGCATCAGATCGACCTGCGCCGCGACAGGCAGGCCCTGCAGCGGCTCACCGAGGCGGCGGAGAAGGCCAAGATGGAGCTCAGCGGCGTGCAGAGCACGCCGATCTCGCTGCCGTTCATCAGCACCGGGCCGGACGGTCCTCTGCACATCGAAACCACCCTCGAGCGCACGGTGTTCGAGGGCCTCTGCCCCGATCTGCTCGACCGGCTGCTCCGCCCCGTGCAGCGAGCGCTGCGGGATGCGGGCCTGGCGGCCGACGACATCGACGACGTGGTGCTGGTGGGCGGCGCCACGCGCATGCCGATGGTGCAGGAGATGGTGCGCACACTCATCCCCCGCGACCCCTGTCAGTCGGTGAATCCCGACGAGGTGGTGGCGATCGGCGCCGCCGTGCAGGCCGGCATCCTCACCGGCGAGCTGCGCGACCTGATGCTCAACGATGTCACCCCCCTCTCCCTCGGTCTGGAGACCATCGGTGGGGTGATGAAGGTGCTGATTCCCCGCAACACCCCGATTCCGGTGCGCAAGAGCGACGTGTTCAGCACCTCCGAGGCCAACCAGAACTCGGTGGAGATCCACGTGCTGCAGGGTGAGCGGCAGATGGCGACGGACAACAAGAGCCTGGGCCGCTTCCGGCTCTCGGGCATCCCCCCCGCCCCCCGCGGCGTGCCCCAGGTGCAGGTGTCCTTCGACATCGACGCCAACGGGCTGCTGCAGGTGTCGGCCATGGACCGCACCACCGGTCGCCAGCAGAGCGTCAGCATCCAGGGCGGCTCCAACCTCAGCGAGGAGGAGATCGGCCGGCTGATCGAGGAGGCCGAGCAGAAGGCCGCCGAGGACCGGCGCAAGCGCGCCGCCATCGATCGCCGCAACAAGGCGCTCACCCTCGTGGCCCAGGCGGAGCGCCGGCTGCGCGATGCGGCCCTGGATCTCGGCCCCTACGGCGCCGAACGGCAGCAGCGGGCCGTGGAGATGGCGGTGCGGGACGTGCAGGACCTGCTGGTCCTGGAGGAGCGCGGCGAGAGCGATCCGGTGGAGCTGGACATGTCGGTGAGTCAGCTGCAGGAGGCCCTGTTCGGCCTCAACCGCCGGCTGCTCAGCGAGCGTCGCGCCGAGCAGGGGCCGCTGCAGGGCCTCAAGAACACCCTGGGCAGCCTCAAGGACGAGCTGTTCGCTGATGACGACGACTGGGACGACTGGAACCGCCCCGGACGGGACCCCTGGGCCGGTGGCTCCCCCCGCCCGGGCGGCCGCTACGGGGACGAGGGGCGCTACCCGGTGGATCCCTATCCGGCCGATCGCTATGGCCCCAGCCGCTACGAAGGCGATCGGGATGACGACCGCGATCAGCCGGTGCGGCGCCGGCGCTCCCGGGTGCCTGCCGACGACCCCTGGGACGACAGCCGGCTGCCGTGAACTCCCGCCACGCCGCAGCCGGCGAACCCGCCATCGACCCCTGGGCGGTGCTGGGCCTGGATCCAGGCGCCGACGCCGAAGCGCTGAAGCGTGCCTTCCGCCGGCAGGCCAGGCGCTGGCATCCGGACCTCAACGGCAACGACCCCGTTGCCGAGGAGCGCTTCAAGCAGGTGAACGAGGCCTATGCGGTGCTCTCCGACCCGCGCCGGCGTCGGGCCTGGGAGCGGGGCGACCCCGAAGCGGGTCCGGAGGGCCACGCCCCGGCCCGGGATCCCTTCGCCACCGGCTTCCCCGGCTTCGAGGACTACCTGGAGATGCTGTTCGGCGGTCGGCGCGACCGTGGCGCCGATCAGGACCGGGACGAGGACGCCGGCGCCGAGGCCGACGCTGACTGGCCTGAGGCCGGGGGGACGGTGACCGCCGCGGCGCCCTCCCCTCCGCCTGTGACGGCGGCCGGGGACATGGAAACGGTCGTGGAGCTCACACCGGAGCAGGCCCTCGAAGGCGAGCGGGTGGAGCTGGAGCTCGCCGACGGCACTGCCGTTGAGGTGTGGACCCCGCCGATGGCCGGCGACGGCTGGCGGCTGCGCCTGGCGGGCGTGACCCCGGGAGGTGGCGATCATTTCCTGCAGCTGCGGGTGCGCACCCCCGAGGGCCTGCGGGTGGACGGCCTGCGGGTGCTCTACCAGCTGCCCCTCAGCCCCGCTGAGGCCGTGCTCGGGTGCCGGGTGGTGGTGCCCACGCTGAGGGGGGCCGTGCAGCTCACCGTGCCCCCGGGCTCCTCCGGTGGCCGGCTGTTGCGCCTGCGCGGCCGGGGCCTGGAGTGGGGGGAGCAGCGGGGTGACCAGCTGGTGGAGGTGCGCATCGTGGTGCCGGAGCAGCCGGGGGATGCCGAGCTGGCCCTCTACCGCCGCCTTCTGGAGCTGGCCGCGGAGGAGGCCGAGGAGGAGGCGGAGGCTGATCCGTCCCTGCGGTGACACACTGATGACCCGTCTGCCCCGCCTTCAGCGTCCATGTCGGTGCATGTGCTCCTCTTCGATGCCGGCTCCGAGCAGGAGGGCATCCATTCCCTCGAGATCAACGGTCGCACCGTGGTGCTGCTGTTCGAGGACAGGGATGACGCCGAGCGCTATGCCGGGCTGCTGGAGGCCCAGGACTTCCCCGTGCCCACCGTCGAGTGCCTGGATCGCAGGGAGATGGAGCAGTTCTGCAGCCAGGCGGGCTACGAGGCCCGTTTCGTGCCTTCCGGTTTCGTGCCGGAGAACCCTGAGGATCGTCTGCTGATCGCACCTCCCGAGCGCAACATGGATGTCACCCACTGGCAGGAGGACGACGGGCAGGCAGGCAGTCCCGCCGCGCCGGAGGTGGAGGCCGGCGAGCCGATCAGTTCCGGTGACCCCGAGCTGGAAGCCTTCCGCCGCCAGCTCGAGGGCCTGCTGTGATGGCCACGGCCTCGGCCCCCGGATCCGGCGCCGCGGATCGCGGCCACCTGCTCACCGAGCAGGCCAACCCCCTCAGTGCTGCCCTCGACCAGCTGCCCACCGACCAGCTGGTGGAACTCTTCTGCCGCAACGATCTGGAGCCGCAGCGGGCGGTGGCCGCCGCTGCACCCGCGCTGGCGGAGGCAGTGGATGCGATCGCCGCCCGCCTGGCCGCCGGTGGGCGGCTCTTCTACCTCGGCGCCGGCACGTCCGGACGCCTGGGTGTGCTCGACGCGGCCGAGTGCCCGCCCACCTTCTGTACCCCTCCGGAGCTGGTGCAGGGTGTTCTGGCCGGAGGGGCGCCGGCGCTGCTGCGCAGTTCCGAAGGGCTGGAGGATCTCAGGGAGGCCGGCTGTCACGACCTGCGGGAGCGGGGCTTCTGCGCCGCTGACTGCCTGGTGGGAATCGCCGCCGGCGGCACCACGCCCTATGTCCTCGGCGGTCTGGACCACGCCCAATCCATCGGCGCGCTGACGGTCGCTCTGGCCTGCGTCCCGGCCGCCCAGGCGCCGATGCCCTGCGACATCGACATCCGTCTGCTCACCGGTCCCGAGCTGCTCACCGGCTCCACGCGGCTGAAGGCGGGCACGGCCACCAAGATGGCGCTCAACATCCTCTCCACCGGCGTGATGGTGCGCCTGGGCAAGGTCTATGGCAACCGCATGGTGGATGTGGCCGTGACCAACAGCAAGCTCGAGGACCGGGCCCTGCGCATGCTGCGCGACCTGGCCGGACTGGAGCGGGACGAGGCCGCCACCCTGCTGGAGCGGGCCGGCGGTTCGGTGAAGCTGGCCCTGCTGATGGCCGCCACCGGTCTGGACGCCGGCGCCGCCCGGCGGCAGCTGGAGCAGCAGGGGCAGGACCTGCGCAGCGCCCTGGCCGCCTGCGCAGCCAGCCTCAGTCCTCCTCCGTGAGCGCTCCCCAGTAGGGGGCCGTGAACAGGTCGACCCGGCGGCGGGTCTCGAGCGGCACCTGCTCCCTGGGCGTCATCAGGGCATGGCGCAGGGCGCGGTGGGAGCCGCTGCCGGGCCGCTGGGCCCCGATCCGCTCGGCGGCCACACGCACGATCTCCTGCGCCAGGGTGGCGTTGGCGCGGAGGTTATCGAGCACGAGCTCGACGCTCACAGACGCGTGCTCCTGGTGCCAGCAGTCGTAGTCGGTGACCATCGCCAGGGTGGCGTAGGCCATCTCCGCCTCCCGCGCCAGCCGGGCCTCGGTGTGGTTGGTCATGCCGATCACACCGCAGCCCCAGCTGCGGTAGAGCTCCGATTCGGCCCGGGTGGAGAAGGCGGGACCCTCCATGCACAGGTAGGTACCGCCACGGTGCAGCTGGCGGCCGGCGGGCATGAGGCTCTCGCCCACATCGGCCAGCAGGCGGCTGAGGGTGGGGCAGAAGGGATCAGCGGCTGTGACATGGGCCACCACCCCGTCGCCGAAGAAGGACAGCGGCCGCTGGTGGGTGCGGTCGATGAACTGATCCGGCACCATCATGTCGAGCGGCCGGACCTGCTCCTGCAGCGAGCCCACGGCGGACACCGACAGGATCCAGCGCACCCCCAGGGAGCGCAGGGCCCAGAGGTTGGCCCGGTAGGGCACCTCGCTGGGGGTGTAGCTGTGGTGGCGTCCGTGACGGGCCAGGAACACCACCTCCAGGTCGCCGATGCGCCCCACCCGCAGCGCATCGGAGGGCTGGCCGAAGGGGGTCTCCACAGCCAGTTCGCGCACGTCCTCCAGTCCTTCCATGGCGTAGAGGCCGCTGCCGCCCAGCACCCCGAGCCGGGCCTGGTCAAGGGGAATGCCCGCGGTGACGGTGGCGGGGGAACTGCTCATGGGTGGTGGCGGCGTGCCGGGAGAGATGGGTGGGGGCCGTGACTCCATTCTCAGCACGGCCCCATACAGTCGGCCTTTGCTCCGACCCGCCATGACCCGTGCCGTGATGGACACCGATGCCGGCAGCATCGAACTGGAGCTGTTCGATGCCGACGCGCCCAACACCGTGGCCAACTTCGTCAAGCTGGCGAAGGAGGGCTTCTACGACGGCCTCGCCTTCCATCGCGTCATCCCCGGTTTCATGGCCCAGGGCGGCTGCCCCAACACCCGCGAGGGCTCCGGTGGAATGCCCGGCACAGGCGGCCCCGGCTACACGATCGACTGCGAGATCAACAGCCGCAAGCACCAGGCCGGCACCCTGGCCATGGCTCACGCCGGCCGCAACACCGGTGGTTCGCAGTTCTATCTCTGCCATGGTGCCCAGCCTCACCTGGACGGCGTGCACACCGTGTTCGGCCACACCGGCAACATGGATGTGGTGCTGGCCCTCAAGACCGGCAGCCGCATCAACAAGGTCACGATCGAGGACTGACCGCAGGCCTGGCCGTCAGCGCCAGACCACCAGCACGCCGGCATCGAGCCGGGGCCCCTGGCCGCGGGGCTGGAGCAGCTCCGCCAGGGGCCGCTGCTGGGCCTCCAGGGAGGCGGTGGGATGGTTGATCCGCTGCGGTTCCGGGCTCAGCAGCAGCCCCACCCGGCAGGTGCCCTGGGCTGAGGCCAACTGCTCCAGGGCCCGGCGCAGCAGCTGGGGCTCCAGGGAGGCGCTCTCGCCGGTGCTCAGCAGCAGCGCCAGCTGGGGCTGGTTGAGCAGGGCCAGCAGGCGCGGATCCTCCTCCGACTCGGCCTTGAGCCCCTCCTTCCGGGCCCAGGCCTCCAAGCCTGCAGCCACCTCGGCCGCTGAACCGGCCTCGGGATGCCCCTGCCAGGCCACCACGGCGGTGGGTCCGGCGATCGGGCAGGTGGGCCCTTCCCCCATCAGATGACCCAGCTTGCTGCGTTTGGCGGCCAGGTAGGCGGCGTTGTGGGCGCCGGGATCCATCACCAGCGGCACCCGGTCCACCACCCGCAGGCCGTAGCCTCCCAGTCCGGCGATCTTGCGCGGATTGTTGGTGATCAGGCGCAGCCGGTGCACCCCCAGATCGCTGAGGATCTGGGCCCCCACGCCGTAGTTGCGCAGGTCGGCGGGAAAGCCCAGCCGTTCGTTGGCCTCCACCGTGTCCAGGCCGGTGTCCTGGAGGGAGTAGGCCCTGAGTTTGTTGATCAGGCCGATGCCCCGGCCCTCCTGGCGCAGGTACACCACCACCCCTTCACCGGCGGCCTCGATCATCCGCAACGCAGTCTCCAGCTGGGGCCGGCAGTCGCAGCGCAGGGAGCCGAAGGCGTCACCGGTGAGGCATTCGCTGTGCACCCGCACCAGCACCGGCCCCCCGGCCCGTTCGGGGTGGCCCTTCACGATCGCCACGTGCTCGCTGCCGTCGAGTTCGTTGCGGAAGCCGATCGCCCGGAACATGCCGAAGGCGCTCGGCATCCGGGCCTCCGCCTGGCGGCGCACGAAACGCTCCGTGTCCAGCCGGTAGCGGATCAGATCGGCGATCGAGATCAGCCGCAGCCCATGACGGCGTGCGTACTCGGCCAGCTGGGGCAGGCGGGCCATCGAACCGTCGGGGTTCTGGATCTCGCAGATCACGCCGGCCGGGTAGAGGCCGGCGAGCCGGGCCAGATCCACCGCCGCCTCCGTGTGGCCGGCACGCTTGAGCACCCCGCCCTGGCGGGCACGCAGGGGGAACACGTGGCCGGGCCGGCGCAGATCGGCGGGCCGGGTCTGGGGATGGATCGCCACCTGGATGGTGCGGGCCCGATCCTCCGCCGAGATGCCCGTGCTCACCCCGTTTTCCGGACCCGCGTCCACGCTCACGGTGAACGCGGTCTGGTTGGCGTCGGTGTTGCGATCCACCATCAGCGGCAGATCCAGGGTGTCCAGCCGCTCCGGCTCCATGGCCAGGCAGATCAGCCCGCGGGCCTCGGTGGCCATGAAGTTGATCTGCTCGGGGGTGGCGAACTGGGCGGCGCAGATCAGATCGCCCTCGTTCTCCCGGTTCTCGTCATCCACCACCACGATCGCGTCCCCGTTGCGGATCGCCGCCAGGGCATCGGCGATGGCGTCGAAGCGGATGGCTGGCGTGCTGCTGGTCGCAGGACTCATGGCGGGCGCCCCGGGTGGGCGGCAAGGGCGCAATCATCCTTTATAAAGCCCTGTTCGTCTCCGCGAGGGGGGTTGCGCTCCATGGCCAGCTCGCATCCAGCCAGCCATCCGGCCGGCGGCCACCGGGTGGCCGTGATCGGCGCCAGCGGCTACGGCGGGTTGCAGACCCTGCGCCTGCTTCAGGACCACCCGCAGCTGGGCGTCACCTTCCTGGGCGGTGAGCGCAGCAGCGGCCGGCGCTGGAGCGAGATCAACCCCTTCCTGCCGCTGCCGGGTGATCCGCTGGTGCAGAGCCCCGATCCGGATGCCATCGCGGCGTCGGCCGACTTCGCCGTGCTCAGCCTGCCCAACGGCCTGGCGGCCCAGCTGGTGCCGCCGCTGCTGGAGCGGGGTGTGCGGGTGGTCGACCTCTCGGCCGACTACCGCTACCGCTCCCTGGAGCGCTGGCGGGAGATCTACGCGGCCGAGGCCCGCCAGGTGCCGCGCCAGGACGCCGACCTCTGCGCCGAGGCCGTCTACGGCCTGCCCGAGTGGCATGGCGAGCGCATCCGCACGGCCCGGCTGGTGGCGGCACCGGGATGCTTCCCCACCGCCTCCCTGCTGGGGCTGCTGCCCCTGCTCAAGCAGGGCCTGATCGAGACCCGCGGGATCGTGATCGACGCCAAGACCGGCACCAGCGGTGGCGGCCGTGCGGCCAAGGAACACCTGCTGCTGGCGGAAGCCGCCGAAACCGTCGCTCCCTACGGCGTGGTCGGGCACCGCCACACCAGCGAGATCGAGCAGATCGCCGGCCAGGCGGCGGGTCGGGAGATCCAGCTGCAGTTCACCCCTCACCTGATCCCGATGGTGCGTGGCCTGCTGGCCACGGTGTACTGCCGGCTGCGCGACCCCGGTCTCACCGCCGATGACTGCAGCACCGTGCTGCGCTCCGCCTACCGCGACGCCCCGGCGGTCTCCGTGCTGCCGGTGGGCACCTACCCCTCCACCAAGTGGGTGCGTCAGACCAGCCGGGCGCTGCTCTCCCTGCAGGCCGACGCCCGCACCGGCCAGCTGATCGTGATGGGCGCCATCGACAACCTGGTGAAGGGGCAGGCCGGCCAGGGGGTGCAGTGCCTCAACCTGATGGCGGGTCTGGAGGAGTGCGCCGGCCTGCCGCTGCTGCCCTTCTATCCCTGATCAGCCTGGCGTTCGTTCAGCCTGGCCGTGCAGCAGCCCGAGCCGCTCGGCCGCCAGCTGCACGGCCAGGGGAAGGATGCGGTGCTCCTGCCGCTGGATGCGCGCGGCCAGGCTGGCGTGGTCATCCTGCGGCAGCACCGGCACCGCCGCCTGCACCAGGATCCGCCCGGCATCCACCTCCTCGTTCACCAGGTGGGCGCTGCAGCCGGCCAGTGTCACCCCGGCCTCCAGGGCCTGTCCCACGGCGTCCATCCCGCGGAAGCTGGGAAGCAGGGAGGGGTGGATGTTGAGCAGCCGCTCGGGAAAGGCGGCGATCAGGCGCGGGCTGACGATCCGCATCCAGCCCGCCATCACCACCAGATCCACCCCTGCCTCCTGGAACACCGCGATCAGGGCCTGGTCGAGGGCCTCGCGGCTGGGCTGCTGGCGATGGTCGATCAGCCGGGAGGGCACCTCCAGCCTCCGCGCCCGCTCCAGAGCGCTGCAGCCGGGGTTGTTCACCACCAGCAGCACCACGTCGGCCGGCGGCCGGTCAGCCCGGCCGGCCAGGGTGAGGGCCTCGAAGTTGCTGCCCTCCCCCGAGGCCATCACCCCGAGCCGCAGCCGGCGGGAAGGCTGGGCCGCCACCGCAGGCGCTGCCGCCGGTGGTGGCAACGGCCACTGGATGCCGTCCAGCTCCTGGCTAGGGTCTCCCAAAGCGGGCATCCGGATTCATGTCCCATCTCTCCATCCTGCCCACGGTGCTGCGCGATGCCGATCGCCTCGCCGCCAGCCTCGAGGCGGTCGGCCTCCAGCCCCGCTGGGGAGGCCAGCTGGACGGCTTCGCCGGCGAGCGCCAGCCGGTGGAGCTCCAGGTGGAGCTCGACTCCGGCCAGCAGCTGGGCTGGGCTCGCCAGAGCGACGGCTCCCTGGCCCTGGTGGGCGATCTGCAGCGCATCAGCCGCAGCACCCGGCTGCAGGGCCTGCTCTCCGCCATCACCCGCCGCTATGCCGCCGAGATGGCTCTGGCCGACGCGGCTCGCCAGCTGGGCAGCGCCCAGGTGAGCGTGAGTTTCTGAGCGACGCCGCGCGGTGACCTCCGGCCCTCCCCTTTCCGCCCCTGCCCTCACCGGTCCCACCAGCGCCGGCGTCACCCCCACCGATCCCAGCCGCTGCGGCCCCCGCGTTCAGCTCGACCTGCGCGCCGCCAGCTCCCACCTGGTGGCGGTGACCCTGGAGCTGCAGCCCGAACAGACGGCGCTGGGCTTCGCCCTGCCGGCCTGGACCCCGGGCTCCTATCTGATCCGCGACTACGTGCGCCAGCTCGAGGCCCTGGAGGTGTGGCAGGGCGACGCGCAGCTGACGAGCCGGCGCACCGGCGTCGCCGCCTGGTCGGTGAGCCTGCCCCGGCTGGCGCCGGTGCGCCTGAGCTACCGGATCCTGGCGACGGAGCTCACGGTGCGTACCTGCCATCTCACCGCCGAGCACGGTTTTCTGGCCCTGGCCGCCGTGGTGCTGCAGGTGCATGGCCAGCGCTGGCTGCCCCATCGCCTGCGGCTTCAGCTGCCGTCCGGCTGGCAGGCGTTCGTGCCCCTGCCCGCTCAGCCGGACGGTGACTGGCTGGCCCGGGATTTCGATCAGCTGGTGGACACCCCGATCGAGGCCGGCCCCCATCCCTGCCACAGCTTCAGCGTGGCCGGCGCCCCGCACCGCTGGGTGAGCTGGGGCACCACCCTGGCCGGCGAGGATCTGCCCGCCGCCGACCCCCACTGGCTGGCCG
>JBFLKL010000150.1:0-13009 GCA_040883175.1 Synechococcaceae cyanobacterium
AAAGGTATCGCCGCTGAGGGCCTCGATCAGCAGCACGGCCGTGAACCCCACCATGGCGAAGCGGCCGTTCACCCGCTCGGCGTAGGCACTCCAGCCGAAGGCGGGCACATCGGTCGGGGGGGCGCTGGTGGCCGGCACCGCGACATCAGGGGAAGCGTCGGGAGACATGGGGTCAGACAGGGGCGCCGAAGACATAGCCGGCGGCCGGCAGCAGCCGCCAGTTTCCCGCACCGTCGAGTTCCAGCACCGTGTCGTGGAACTCGGTGAGGGTGGGGCGGTGGCCCACGCTCACGAAGGCGATGTCGCGCTCCCGCAGCAGGTGGTAGAGGTGGCGCTCCGTGGCCACGTCGAGGGCGCTGGTGGCTTCATCCAGCACCACAATGCGCGGTGCGTTGAGCAACAGGCGGGCGAAGGCGAGCCGCTGCTGCTCACCCAGGGAGAGCAGACGGGGCCAGTCCTGCTTGATGTCCAGATCGGGATAGCGATGCACCAGCTCCGGCAGGCGCACCTCCCGCAGCACATGGCGCAGCTGCTCGTCGCTGAACCTGTCCGGCGACAGCGGGTAGCAGAGCTGCTCCCGCAGGCTGCCCAGGAGCATGTAGGGCTTCTGGGGAATGAACAGCAGCTCCCCTTCCCGAGGCCGCTCCACCTCTCCGGCCGCGGGTGGCCACAGGCCACTCACCAGCCGCAGGAAGGAGGTCTTGCCGCAGCCCGATGGCCCCACCACCAGCAGACGCTGATCGCGGTCCACCTCCAGGCTGAGATCGTGCACCAGCATGCGGGTGCTGCGCGGCGGCACCAGATCCACATGGCTCACGAGGATGGAGTCGGATCGCCGCGCCGACGGGCCGCCGTTGCGGCCGACTGCAGAAGCCAGCTCTCCGCTGATCTGATCGACCTTGCTCTGGAAGCCCTCCAGTCGACTGATGGAGGCGGAGAAAGCAGCCAGGCGGTCGATGTTGTTGACGATGTAGCTGACCGAGAACAGCACCTGGGAGAAGGCGATGCTGGCCTGACCGAAGACGCCGAAGTCAACCTCCCTGGCGAAGTAGATGGGCGCGATCACCAACCAGGGCAGAAAGCGGGAGAAATAGTCGTAGGAGCGCTGGATGACGCTGATCAGCGCCTCCCAGATGATCAGGCGGTTGTAGTTCTGAATGGCACCATCGAGCCTGCGCACCGCTTCGCGCGACTCCTGCTTCTCTCCTCGGTAGAAGGCGATCGACTCGGCATTGTCGCGGATGTGGACAAGGCCATAGCGGAAATTGGCCTCGAGCCTGAGCTGCTGATAGTTGAGCTGCACCAGCTTGCGGCTGGCAAACACGATCACGGCCGTGCCACCCACTGAATACACCAGCAGCAGCAGGGCCAGCCGGTCGCTGATGCTCCACAGCACGATGATGAAGCTGAAGAACGTGAGCAGAGCCGAGAGCACCTCCACCGTCACACTCAGACTGGTACGGGTGAAGCTGTCGGTGTCCTGGGCGATCCGCTGGTCAGGGTTGTCGATCTCCTCGGCTGACTCATCATTGGGGTTGAGCACGTAGTAGGCCCGGTTGCTGAGATAGCGACCCAGCAGCCGTCCACTCAGCCATTCCCGCCAGAGCAGACCGAGCTTGGGGATCAGGTAGCTCTGCAGGGCTCGGATCGGCAGGGCCAGCACCAGGCAGAAGGCGTAGATGCCGACGATCTTCCAGAAGTTGTCCTGATCGAACGCCACCAGGGCGTTGTCGACGTTGCGGGCAATGAAGCTGATGCCCACGTTGATGCCGTTGATCACCAGGATCAGCAGCAGGATCACGCCGAGCAGCGTCCACGGCACCCAGCGCCCCTGGCGCAGCTTGCTGCGCAACGCGGCAAACGTGGCCAGGCCGGCGGCCATCAGGGCCATGACCACCAATCCCCAGGGACCGCGCCAGAGGCCCGCCACCTGCTCGGGAACCCCTGGCAGGAAGCGACCGCGCAGCTCAGGGATCACAGCCCCCGTGAGGGCCACCACACCCGTCAGCAGCAGCAGGGTGAAGCCCACCACCACCGTCACCAGTGCCGCCACCAGCAGCGGAAACTGCCACACCCGGGTGTCCTCCACGGGGAGGAAGTAGGGCTGGGCCAGGCGCTGCAGCTTGCTCAGCTGGCCGCGGAGGGCCTTGAGGGGATTCATGCGGGGGATCTCGTGGCGCCCATTCTCACCACCGCAACCGTCCCGGCGTGCCGGGCGCCCGGCCACTCAGCCCGGCGGCCAGGCCAGGGGACGGCCGCCGAGCACATGCACATGCAGATGGAACACGCTCTGGCCGGCCTCGGCGCCGGAGTTGATCACGGTGCGGAAACCGCTCAGCCCCTCCTGCCGCGCCACCCGTGCCGCCACCAGCAACAGATGCCCCAGCAGTGGGGCCTGCTCGGGTCCGGCCTGATCGAGGCGGGCGATGGGCTCCCGAGGGATCACCAGCACATGCACCGGAGCCTGGGGCGCCACATCCCGGAAGGCCAGGCAGTGCTCATCGGCATACACCTGGTCGCAGGGAATCTCACCGCGCAGGATGCGCCCGAAGAGCGTGTCGTTCCGGTCCTGGGGCTGGTCGGGAACGGCCATGGCTGCAGGCTGGGACGCGGGCTGAGGTGACGCGGGTGGCACTGGTGGGACAGCGACCCTGAGCCGATGTTGGCACGATGCAGCAGCGCGGCGCTGCTGGGGCTGGAGGCCCTCACGGTCACCGTGGAGGTGGATCCGGGGCCCGGCCTTCCCGCCCTGCAGATGGTGGGTCTGGCCGGAACCTCGGTGCAGGAGGCCCGCGAACGGGTGCGCTCGGCCCTGCGCCACAGCGGCTTTCGGGTGCCCCTGGGCCGGGTGGTGGTGAACCTGGCTCCGGCCGACCTGCGCAAGGAGGGTCCCGGCTTCGATCTGCCGGTGGCCCTGGGGCTGCTGACCGCCAGTGGGCAGCTGCCACCCGAGGCGCTGGAGGGGGTGTGGAGCAGCGGTGAGCTGTCCCTCGATGGCCAGCTGCGCCCGGTGCGCGGGGTGCTGGCGGTGGCGTTGCGGGCCAGAGCCGAGGGGGCACGGGCCCTGCTGGTGCCGGAGGCCAACGCCGCCGAGGCCGCCCTGGTGGAAGGCCTGAGGGTCTGGGGGGTCGCCGATCTGGGGGCAGCCGTGCGGCAGTTGCGGAACCCGGGGGCCACCGCCTCCCTTTGCCGGAAGACCGTGGGAGTCGCCAGCCTGGAGCGCAGCGGACCGGATCTGGCCGATGTCCACGGCCAGCCCCACGGCCGCCGGGCCCTGGAGATCGCCGCAGCCGGAGGCCACCACCTGCTGCTGGTGGGACCGCCGGGCAGCGGCAAGACGATGCTGGCCCGGCGCCTGGCCGGGCTGCTGCCACCGTTGAACCGGGAGCAGGCCCTGGAGCTCACCCGCATCCACTCCGTGGCCGGGCTGCTGGGGCCCGGGGCAGGACTGGTGGGAGAGCGGCCCTTTCGCGCGCCCCACCACAGCTGCTCCGGGGCCGCGCTGATCGGCGGTGGTGCCATCCCCAGGCCCGGCGAGCTGGCCCTGGCCCATCACGGCGTGCTGTTCCTCGATGAACTCACCGAGTTCCGCAGCGGTGTGCTCGACCTGCTCCGCCAGCCCCTGGAGGAGGGGGAGATCCGGATCCATCGCTGCCGCCAGCGCAGCCGCTTCCCCTGCGCCATCACCCTGGTTGGCGCCTCCAATCCCTGCCCCTGCGGTTGGTACGGGGATCCTGAACGGGACTGCCGCTGCAGCGAGGGGGA
Organism: Synechococcaceae cyanobacterium; assembly: GCA_040883175.1. GTDB lineage: Bacteria > Cyanobacteriota > Cyanobacteriia > PCC-6307 > Cyanobiaceae > NIES-981. The sequence goes on from JBFLKL010000150.1 coordinate 3,766, forward strand.
ACGGCGGCGTTACTGGGGGCGGCTGTCCGGCCCGCTGCTCGACCGCATCGACCTGCAGGTGGTGATGCGGCGGCCGCTGGCTTCGGCCCTGGCCGCCCCCTACCGCGCCGGCAGCGACGGGTCGGCAACCGCTCCGGAAACCACCGCCCAGGTGGCTGAGCGGGTGATCGCGGCCCATCGGCACATGGTGCGCCGGAACCCTGCCGGCAACAGCAATGCCCGCCTCGCCGCCGGGGCGCTGCAACAGGTGCTCGAGCTGGAGCCCGCTGCCCTGGAGCTGTGGGAGCGGGCCCTCGCACAGCGTCAGCTGACCGCCCGGGCCGGCGAGCGGCTGCTGCGGGTGGCACGCACGATCAGCGACCTCGACAACCGGCCCACGGTGAGCGCCGGAGCCGTGGCCGAAGCGCTCACCTACCGCAGTTTCGACGTCCTGGAGCAGGACTGATCACTGCCGGGAGGCGGTGACATCCTGGCGGGGACCATGACGTTGCAGCGTTCAGCGACGGCGGCCACGGGGACTGTCGCGGTAGGGCTGAACGCCCAGAAGGGGTGGCGGTGCGACCTGCGGTTCAGAAGGGTTGCCCATGGCATAGGACAGCGCCTCGGCGAACCACTGCAGCAACCCCTGCGAGGCCGTGGCCAGGACGTGGGCGCTGGGTGGTGATGGCTTGGAAACGTCGGAACGGACCATGGGAGACCTCTGTTGCTGCCTCCAGCCTGGGGCACGCGCAGCGCCTTGCCAACCGGTAGAACGACGGGTTCAGCGACGGCGGCGGCGCTGCTGGGCCTTCCGCTTGTATTTCTCGGTGGGGGTCTCGTGATGGCGCAGCCGCTTGAGGTCGGCAAAGATGCCGGCCCTGGACACCTGGCGCTTGAAACGGCGCAGAGCCGACTCGATGCCTTCGTTTTCGCCGACGGTGACCTGGGTCATGAAGCTGGGTGCATCTCACGGAGTTGCCCAAACTAGCAACAGGGCCTGCGCTGGCCTCAGTCGCCAGGCAAGGCTTGCTTGTTGATCAGGGCATCGCTCCCCAGCTGCACGTCCAGTTTCTGAGGGCCGGCTGCCTCGCCGCTGGACCCGGCTTCGCTGGCATCGCCGGCATCGGGGAGGGCCTGCTCAGCGGGCTCAGCGGGGGGCGCCGCGGCGGCCGCATCTGCCCCGGGCCAGTTCTCCTGATAGAAGTAGACGTGGCCGAGGTTGCGGCCGTTGTAGGCGCGGCGCTTGAGACGCCAGCCCGGCTCGAGCACCAGCTGCAGATAGTCGGTGCCGGGCCCCTTGGTGCGGGCCACAACCATCTCCGGCCCGGCGCCGGGGCGCGTGGGGACCGCCAGCAGCAGGTTGTCGTCGTTGACGCGCACCACGCTCAGCCGGTAGATGGTGCCCAGGTCGCTGCCGCCGATGCGCAGGGAGTAGCCGTTGGCATCGAGGTAACGGCTGCAGATGCCGGTGAAATCGAAGGTGGACAGCAGGGGGTCCACCTGGGCGGGCTGCCCGCCGTTCACGGCATAGCAGGGGCGGCGGTCGTTGAGCTGCTCGTAGATGTGCAGCTGGGCGCGGGTGCCCGTGCTGCCGATCGGCGCCGCCACCAGCACCAGTCGCTGCTCATCGAGTTCCACAGCCTGGAACAGCGAAGCGGCGCGAACGGGCTGCTGCGGCGCGCCGGCAGCGACGGCGGAGATGCCCAGGGCGGCGAGAACGGCGAGCGCAGGGCTGCGATGCATCGCGGGGGGGAGCATGGCGAGGGAGACCAGGCAGGGATCCATCGTATGCAGACCCGCCCGGGCTCACCAGGTGCAGGGGCCAGTGAGGCAAGCGTTCAGGCGGGCCGGTTGATGCGGATCGCCACCAGCAGGGCTGCCACGGTGCCGGGCAGGCTCAGCCCCAGGATCAGGCGCGTGGTGGCGGCCCCCAGATCCGGATCGCCGTAGGCCAGCTCGAACACAGACCCCGTGGCGGCGATTCCCAGCACGCAGGCCAGGGCCAGGAACAGCCCGGCCAGTGGTTTCATCGGCATGGCCGGGTCAGCGGATGGACTGCACGTCACCGCGCTGGAAGCCGTGCTCCTGCAGCTCGGTGTTGAGGCTGAGCTCGTCGGTCACTCGGTCCACGAAGAGCACGCCGTTCAGGTGGTCCATCTCGTGCTGGATGCAGCGACCGAGCAGGCCATCGGCCTTGAGGCGCCGGGGGCGCCCCATCTCATCGCGGTAGGTCACCTCCACCGTGGAGGGGCGCACCACATCGAGGTACACACCGGGAATGCTGAGGCAGCCCTCCTCGTAGGTGTCGAGGCCGGAGCCGAAGGAACGGATCTCAGGGTTGATCAGCACCAGCGGTGCGGTGGCGGCGTTGTCGGGATCGAGATCGATCACCAGAAGCTGCTTGTGCACACCCACCTGGGGGGCGGCAAGGCCGATGCCCTTGGCGCAGTACATGCTGCGGAGCATGTCCCTGGCCAGCTCACGCACCGATTCGTCGACCTTGCCGATGCGCCTGGCAGGGGTGCGGAGCACCCGGTCCCCAAGGGTGTGAATCGGCAGGGGAGGCGCGGCCAGGGTTTCCTTGGGCACCTGCACCGTGCGGCCGGGTTGCTCCGCCGAGCGGGCCATCTGGGCGAAGCTGCGTGCCAAATCCCTGACTGCGGGGGTTGTGCGAGTTTAAGGCGACTCAACCGGGAACCGGGTCGCGGCCTCCCCCATGCGGCAGTCGGACACAGCAGGCGCGCCCCTGCCTGCGGAGCTTGTGGTGGGCCGCACCCCCAGCCTGAGCGAACCACTGCTGCGCGATGGCCTGCTGTTCTGGCTGGAACAGCGCCCCCATGAGGGGGGGCGCACAACCCTGCTGATGCGGGCTGCCGGGCGGAGCGACAGCGCGCCGATGGAACTCACCCCACCGCCGTGGAATCTGCGCACCCGCGTGCATGCCTATGGCGGTGGCAGCTACGCCATCGGCGGCGGCACGCTGGTGTTCGTGCACGATGGCGACGGCTGCCTCTGGCGCTGCCGGCTCGACCTCCCGAGCGGCCGGCCCCAGGAGGCGCCCCAGGCACTCACCTCCCCCGCCGAACGGGCCTTCGCCGATGGCCTGATCGATGCCGGCCGCCAGCGCTGGATCGGCGTGATGGAGGCCGAGGAGTGTGACCTGCTGGTGGCGGTGCCGCTGAGCGGTGGCGAGCCCGCCGTGTTGCATCGTCCCGCCGATTTCTGCGGCTACGCCTGCCTCAGCCCCGACGGCAGCCGGCTGGCCTGGGTGGAATGGCAGCAGCCGCACATGCCCTGGCAGCGCAGCCAGCTGTGGCTGGCCGAGGTGGCTGCGGACGGAGCCCTGCGCCAGCCGCGCGTGGTGGCGGGATCCAGCGGCGCCGAGGCCGACGCCATCTCGGTGTTTCAGCCTTTCTGGCTCCGCGACGGCGAGCTGGTGGTGGCCAGCGATGCCAGCGGCTGGTGGAACCTGCAACGGCTGCACATCCCCTCCGGTCGCTGGCAGAGCCTGGTGCCGATGGCTGCGGAATTCGCCATGCCCCAGTGGGTCTATGGCATGCGCACCAGCACCTGGGATGGCCACCGGCTGATCGCTGCCGCCTGCCAGGACGGTGTCTGGCGGCTGGGACGCGTGCTCCTTGATCCGGAGCGCCTGGGCAGCGCCGCAGCCTGGGAACCGCTGGCGGTGCCCTTCGACGACCTGGCGGGCCTCAGCGCCGAGGCCGGGCAGCTGGTGGCCGTGGCCAGTTCCCCCACCACGCCCCAGGGGCTGCTGGAGCTGGATCTGGCCACGGGCCGATGGCACCACACCCCCGTGGCCCCCTGTCCGCTGGCGCCGGAGGCGATCAGCCAGCCGCAGGCCTGGTGGTTCGCAGGCCACGGTGGCGCCCGCACCCACGCCTGGTTCTATCCACCGATCGGCGGTGCCAGGCCCGACTCGCCCCTGCTGGTGAAGGGCCACAGCGGGCCCACCGGCATGGCCCGCCGGGGGCTGAGCCTGGCGACCCAGTTCTGGACCTCCCGCGGCTGGGGGGTGGTGGATGTGAACTACGGCGGCTCCACCGGCTTCGGACGGGCCTACCGCGAGCGGCTCGATGGTCTCTGGGGTGTGGCGGATGTGGCCGACTGCGCTGCCGCCGCCAGCTCCCTGATGGCGGCGGGCATGGCCAGCCCCGCCCGCATCGCCATCGAGGGGGGCAGCGCCGGCGGCTTCACCGCCCTGGCAGCCCTCTGCTTCACCAACGTGTTCCGGGCCGCCGCCTGCCGCTATCCGGTGTGCGATCCGGCGGCGCTCGCCCAGCACGACCACCGCTTCGAGGCGCGCTACCTCGACGGGCTGATCGGACCCTGGCCCGAGGCCGCCGTCACCTACGCGGCCCGCTCACCGCTGGCGCATGCCGAGCGCATCCGCTGTCCGGTGATCCTGTTCCAGGGACTGGAGGACACCGTGGTGCCACCGGAGCAGACCGAGCGCATGGCCGCGGCCCTTGAGGCCAACGGCATCCCCGTGGAGGTGCACCGCTTCCCCGGCGAGGGCCATGGCTTCCGCGACGGGGCGGTGCAGCTGCAGGTGCTGGAGGCCACTGAAGCGTTCTTCCGCCGACATTTCGGGCTCACCGCCCCGTGAACGCCCTGCCGGCCATCGCCCTGATCTCGGGGGCGTTCGCGTCCCTGGGGCTGCTGCTGGCACTGGGGCGCGCGATCGGACCTGCGCTGGGACTGCAGCGCCTGGGGCTGCCGGCGGCAGTGGTGGCCGGGCTGCTGGGGTTGCTGATCGGGCCCCAGGGCCCCTGGCCGGTGATGCCCGCGGCAGTGGAGGAGCTCTGGGCCCGCCTGCCCATGATCCTGCTCACCCTGGTGTTCGGCACCCTGATGCTGGGCCGCCCCCTGCCCGCCCTGCAGCGCTTCTGGCGGCCCGCCGCCGCCCAGACCCTGCTGGGGCTGACGCTGGGCTTCGGCCAGTACCTGATGGGGGCCCTGGCAGTGCTGTTTGTGCTGGGCCCGTTGCTGGGGGTGGATCCGCTGATGGCCTGCCTGATCGAGGTGGGCTTCGAGGGCGGCCACGGCAGTGCCGCGGTGATGGGGCCCATCTACGCGGGGCTGGGGTTCGGCGAAGGCAGCGATCTGGGGCTGGCGATGGCCACTGTGGGCCTGCTGAGCTCCACGGTGCTGGGAGGCGTGCTGGTGGTGATCGGCCAGCGCTACGGCTGGCTGATGGCCCTCGAGCCGGTGGTCCTCGACGCTGCGATCGGTGACACCACCGCGCCGATCGCCCCGCCGCAGCCCGCCTCCGAACCGCACCAGCCCAGCTGCCCCCTGCCCGAGCCGGCGCCCGGGCAGCAGCCGGGCCAGGCGGCGGTGCTGCTGCTCAACCTGGGGCTGGCGGGGCTGGCGGTGGGCCTGGGGGTGCTGATGCAGGCGGGCCTGGCCTGGGCCGCCACCCCCCTGCAGGGGGCCTGGCGCACCGTGGTGGATGCCCTGCCCGTGTACCCGCTGGCCCTGGCGGGATCGCTGCTGGTGCGGCTGGCGCTGGAGCGCAGCGGCCGCAGCGATCTGGCCTCCCCCCAGCTGCAGACGCGCCTGGGGGGCCTGGCCACGGATCTGCTGATCACCGCGGCGATGGCGGGGCTGGATCTGGCCCAGCTGGCACACAACTGGCTGCCGCTCACGGTGCTGGCGGTGGCCGGCCTGGGCTGGAACCTGCTGGTGGTGCTGGTGCTGGCGCGGCGGGTGCTGCCGGTGGACTGGTTCGAGCGGGCGGTGATCGAATTCGGCCAGGCCACCGGGGTGGTGGCCAGCGGCCTGCTGCTGCTGGGCATGGCCGACCCCGACAACCGCAGCGGCGCCCTGCCGGCCTTCTCGATCAAGCAGCTGCTGCTGCAGCCGGTGCTGGCCGGCGGGCTGGTGACGATGGTGGCGCCCCTGGCGGTGCACAGCTGGGGACTGCCGCTGTGGTGCGAGCTGTGCTTCGCGCTCACGGTTCTCTGGATCACACTGGCCCTGCTGCTGGCGCGCCGGCAGGCCTGAGCCCCGATCGCCATCCCCGATCGCCATGAAGCTGTTCGATGTGCTGATCGCCTTCGTGGCCCTCAGCCTGCTGCTGCTGCTGGCCACGGCCCTGCGCCAGCGGCTGGGGGTGCTGCGCCGCCTGGGCCTGCCGGAAGCCCTGGTGGCTGGTCTGCTGGGGCTGGCGATCGGACCGTTCAGCCCGCTGCGTCTGTTTCCGGAGAGCGTCTACGCGGTGTGGAGCCAGACCCCGGGCGTGCTGATCAATGTGGTGTTCGCCAGCCTGTTCATCGGCGAAACCCTGCCCAGCCGGCGGATGGTGTGGGAGCGGGCCGCCAGCCAGACGGCCTTCGGCATGGTGCTGGGCTTCGGCCAGTACCTGGTGGGCGGGCTGGTGGTGCTGCTGGTGCTGCGGCCGCTGCTGGGCACCGATCCGCTGATGGCCTGCCTGATCGAGGTGGGCTTCGAGGGCGGGCACGGCACGGCGGCCGGGATGGGCACGGCCTTCCGCCGGCTGGGGCTGGAGTCGGGCGAGGCCCTGGGGCTGGCGATGGCCACCTTCGGCATCCTGGCGGGGGTGCTGGTGGGCAGCGCCCTGGTGGTGATCGGCCGCCGACGCCGCTGGCTGCTGCCGGAGGCGCCGCCGCCGGCCCCGTCGGCGATGGATACCGAGCCGGCGGCGGCGGCAGGGGTGCGCTCGCCCACGATCGACGGCCTCACCCTCAACCTGGCGCTGATCGGCGGCGCCATCGGCCTTGGGGTGCTGCTGCGCCACGCAATGGTGCGGCTGGCGGGGGCGTTGGGGGGCGAGGAGAGCGCGGAGCTGTTCGCGGCGGTGCCGCTGTTTCCGCTGGCGATGGTGGGGGGCCTGCTGGTGCAGCGACTGCTGCAGTGGCAGGGCCAGCCGCGGCTGGCATCACCGGCGGCGCAGCGCAGCATCGGCTCGCTGGCGATGGACGTGCTGATCGCGGCGGCGATGGCCAGCCTCAACCTGCCGCTGGTGGAGGAGGCCTGGCTGCCGCTGCTGGTGCTGGCGCTGGCGGGGCTGGGCTGGAACGTGGCGGTGTTCCTGTGGCTGGGGCCGCGCCTGTTCCGCGATGCCTGGTTCGAGCGGGCGATCGCCGATTTCGGCCAGAGCACCGGCGTCACCGCCACGGGCCTGCTGCTGCTGCGCATGGCCGATCCCTACGGCCGCAGCCCGGCGCTGGAGGCGTTCTCGTTCAAGCAGCTGGCCTACGAGCCGTTCCTGGGCGGCGGGCTGGTGACGGCCTTCGCGCCCATCGCCCTGGTGGCGCTGGGGCTGCCGCTGTGGACCCTGCTGGCGCTGGCGATCACTGCGGCCTCCCTGGCCTTCGGGGCGCGGATGGCGCGTCAGCGGCCGGCGGGCACGGCGCCGTAGTTGAGATCGGCCATGCGGGCCGCCACCCGCTCCATCTCGGCAGCGTCGAGCAGCGGCGGCTCGCCGAGCCGCAGAGCCTCCAGGTACATGTGGGCCAGGGTCTCCACCTCCAGGGCCAGCGCCACGGCCTGATCCAGGTCGCGGCCCAGGGTCACCTGGCCGTGGTGGGCCAGCAGGCAGGCGCGGCGATCGCGCAGGGCCGTGAGCGCCCGATCGGAGAGCTCCTGGCCGCCGAAGGTGGCGTAGGGGGCGCAGCGGATGCCGGCACCGCCGGCCTGCACCACCATGTAGTGGAAGGCGGGAATGCCGCGGCCGTGGCAGGCCAGGGCCGTGGCGCGGATCGAGTGACAGTGCACCACCGCCCGCACCTCGGGCCGGCTGCGCAGGAGGTCGGCATGGAGACGCCACTCCGAGGACGGCCGCCGGCCGGGGGCGGCGTGGCGCACGCGCCCCTGCCCGTCGAGCTCCACCGGATCCTCGGGGCCCATCTGCTCGCAGGGCAGGGAACTGGGGGTGATCAGCAGACCATCCGGCAGGCGCAGCGAAAGGTTGCCGGCCGTGCCCTGGTTGAGACCCAGGGCCTGAAGCCGCTTGGCCGCGGCCAGCAGCTGGCGCCGACCTTCTTCGTTCGCCAGCGGCATGGGGGTGGATGAGCTGGAGTGAACCTAGGAAGCCACGGTGAGGCAACCCTGAGACAGCCCCCCAAGGCAGGGACCATGGCGCCAGAGGCCAAGCCTGCAGGCCTGATCCAGCGGTTCCGTGAGGAACTGCAGGTGCGCCGCTACGCCCGGCGGACGGTGGCGACCTATGAGCAGTGGCTGCGGCGATACCTGCGGTTTCACCGGATGCGGCATCCCCGGGAGATGGGAGAGGCTGAGATCAATGCCTTCCTCAGCCATCTGGCCACGGAGGAGCAGGTGAGTGCCTCAACGCAGAACCAGGCCCTGGCGGCACTGTTGTTTCTCTACCGCACGGTGCTCGGGGGTGATGTGGGCAGCCTGGAGGGGGTGATCCGGGCCCGCAAGCACCGGCGCCTGCCCGTGGTGCTCACGGTGTCGGAAGTGCGAGCCGTTCTGAATGAGCTGGAAGGCACAGAGGGCCTTGTGGCCCAGCTGCTGTATGGGAGTGGCCTGCGGCTCATGGAGGCGCTGCGCCTGCGGATCAAGGATGTGGATCTTGAACAGCACTCCATCACCGTGCGCAGCGGCAAAGGAGACAAGGACCGACTCACGGTGCTCCCCGCCAAACTGGTGGAGCCCCTGAAACGGCACATGGACGGCGTGAGGCGTGTGCACCAGGCCGATCTGGCCGCCGGCTGGGGCGCCGTGGAGTTGCCCCATGCCCTGGAGAGGAAATACCGCAATGCGGCCAGGGAATGGGGCTGGCAGTGGCTGTTTCCCCAGGGCCGACGGTGGCGGGATCCACGGCAGACCATGGAGGGAAGGCACCATCTCGATCCCAGCCTTGTGCAGCGCGCCGTGCGCACAGCCGTGCAGGCGGCGGGGATCAGCAAGCCTGCGACCTGCCACACCTTCCGCCATTCCTTTGCCACGCACCTTCTGGAGCAGGGGGCCGACATCCGCACGATTCAGGAATTGCTCGGCCACAGCGATGTGAAAACCACCATGATCTATACACATGTGCTGAATCGAGGGCCATCGGGCGTACGGAGCCCCGCCGACCTTCTCTGAGGAAGGGTGGGATCTTCCGCAGACCGCGTAACACCCCGTGAAGCAGGTGGCGACAGCCAAGACGCCTTGCTACCAATGACCTGAGCCAAGGAGAGAAGGTAGCGATCGGCAGCTTATGCGGCAAAGCGCAGGCTGGCGGCAGTTTCTGCGGTCCGCCGAATCACTGTTG
>JBFLKL010000151.1:0-2735 GCA_040883175.1 Synechococcaceae cyanobacterium
GCGGGCCGTGGGGAAGGCGTCCCGCTCCCCCGCCGTACCGAAGGGCACCACGATGCCGCAGCGCCAGAGCCCGCAGGAGAGGCCGGCATCGGCTTCGATACCGGCCACCCAGGCCGGGATGCGCTCGAGGCTGCGTCGCCCCAGATCGAGCATCACGCCCTCCAGGCCCTCGGCATGGGGGGCGAGCATGCCGGCGGCCACGAAGCCGGCCGCCTCGCTGCGCCGCCGGCTGAGCACCAGCACCGGCTGTCCGCGGCGCGCCAGCGCGTGGGCGGTGGCCAGACCCATCAGGCCACCGCCGAGCACCAGCACGGGTTCGCCGCCCGCTCCCGTCATCGCGACTTCAGTGGCAGGTGAGAGCAGTGTTTCAGAGCGATCCGCCAGATGGGTCCGGTCTCCGCAACCGGTTGTCGCGCCAAGCGGACCGAGCCCCGCGCGGGGGGCTCCGGCGACAGGGTGGCCGCTGTGTGTCCATAGGATCGCCAGCACGAAGAGGCAACGGGCATGGCAGGGCAAGCCGACTGGGAGGCCGTGATCGGTCTGGAGACCCACGTGCAGCTGGGCACCGACAGCAAGATCTTCACCGCGGCGTCCACCGCCTTCGGTGACGACCCCAACACCCACATCGATCCGGTGGTGTGCGGGCTTCCCGGCACCCTGCCGGTGCTCAACCAGAAGGTGCTGGAGTATGCGGTGAAGGCTGCTCTGGCCCTCAACCTGCACATCGCTGAGCACAGCAAGTTCGACCGCAAGCAGTATTTCTATCCCGACCTGCCCAAGAACTACCAGATCTCCCAGTACGACGAACCCATCGCCGAAGACGGCTGGATCGAGGTGGAAGTGGCTGAGAAGGGCAAGGACACCTACACAAAGAAGGTCGGCATCGAGCGCCTGCACATGGAGGAGGATGCCGGCAAGCTTGTGCACGCCGGCAGCGATCGCCTGGCCGGGTCCACCCATTCGCTGGTCGACTACAACCGCGCCGGCGTGGCCCTGGCCGAGATCGTCAGCAAACCCGACCTGCGCACGGGCCGTGAGGCCGCCGAATACGCCTCCGAGATCCGCCGGATCATGCGCTACCTGGGCGTGAGCGACGGCAACATGCAGGAGGGCTCGCTGCGCTGTGACGTCAACATCTCGGTGCGGCGTGGGCCCGATGCCCCCTTCGGCACGAAGGTGGAGATCAAGAACATGAACTCCTTCTCCGCCATCCAGAAGGCGGTTGATTTCGAGATCCAGCGCCAGATCAAGGCCTATGAGGCCGGTGAGCCGGTGGTGCAGGAAACGCGCCTGTGGGATGAGGGCAAGCAGCTCACCAAGAGCATGCGCTCCAAGGAGGGCAGCAGCGACTACCGCTACTTCCCCGAGCCCGATCTGGGCCCGATCGAGGTGAGCGAAGCGCAGCGGGAGGCCTGGCTTGCCGAGCTCCCGGAGCTGCCGGCCGCCAAGCGCCACCGCTACGCCGAGACCCTGGGACTCAGCGTCTACGACGCCCGCGTGCTCACCGACGAGCGCCCCATGGCCGAGTACTTCGAGGCCGTGGTGGTGGCCGGCGCCGATCCCAAGGCGGCGGCCAACTGGATCAGCGGCGACATCGCCGCCTACGTGAATGCCCGCAGGCTCTCCTATGCCGAGCTGCCGTTCAAGCCTGCGCAGCTGGCGGAGATGGTGCAGCTGATCGAGGCGGGCGTGATCAGCGGCAAGATCGCCAAGGAGATCCTCCCCGAATTGCTGGAGCAGGGCGGTTCCCCCAAGGCGATCGTCGAGGAGCGTGGTCTGGGCATGATCAGCGATCCCGCCGCCATCACGGCCATCGTTGAGGAGCTGCTGGCGGCCCACCCCGAGGAGGTGGAGGCCTACAGAGGCGGCAAGACCAAGCTGCAGGGCTTCTTCGTGGGCCAGCTGATGAAGCTCACCGGCGGCAAGGCCGATCCCAGGCTCGCCAACCAGATCCTCAGCCAGCAGCTCAAGGGCTGAGCCGCCACCCTCGCCCGCTGCCGCCGGAAGCCGGCGATGGAGCTGAGCTGGCTGCAGGGCACCGCGTTTCTGCTGGCGCTCACGGCGGCGCTGCCCCGAGTGCCCGCTCCACCTGCACCGCCAGCTGTTCGGGTCCGCCCCGGTTGTCGATCAGCCGGTCGGCCAGGGCGCGCTTGCGCGCCAGCGGCCACTGGGCGGCGATGCGGGCGCGGGCGTCGGGTTCGCTGAGGCCGTCGCGGGCCCTCAGCCGCCGCAGTTGCTGGCTCTCGTCACAGTCCACCAGCCACACCTCGCTGCAGAGCTCCTCCAGCCCCGCCTCGAACAGCAGCGGGATCATCAGCACCACCACCGGCGCCGCCGCCAGGCGCCCAAGCTCCGTCTCGAACCGGGCCCGCACGATCGGGTGCACCAGTTGCTCCAGCCAGCGGCGCTCCGCCGCGCTGGCAAACACGATCCTCCCCAGGGCGGCCCGATCGATGGCTGCGGATGCCTCCCCGGCCTCAGCGCCCACACCGCCCGCCGTTCGCACCCGGTCCCCGTAGCGGGCCAGCACCGCGGCCGTTGCCGCGCTGCCCGGGGCCAGGGCCTGGCGCGCGTAGGCATCGGCATCCAGCAGCGGCAGCCCCCGCGCCGCCAGCAGAGCCCCCACGCTGCTCTTGCCGCTGGCGATGCCGCCGGTGAGGCCGACGCGGCGCTGGCGACCTGTCCAGCGGGGCCGGTTGAGGCGCTCCAGCATGGTGGGCGGTCCCAGCTGCTCC
>JBFLKL010000152.1:0-12514 GCA_040883175.1 Synechococcaceae cyanobacterium
AGGGCACTGGACCTTCGAGCAGCTCAGCCTGCAGCTGCCCCTGGTGAACCGCTGCGGTCCTGACTGTCCCGGCCCGGGCAGCTGGGGCCACAGCGATTCCGTGGTGGATCCACGCTGGTCGACCCTGGCCTCCCTGCGGCCTCCGCAGGGAGGCCAGGGCTCCCCGGGGCCGTGATGAGCGGCAACCCCTGGACCGACCAGCTGGATCTGCTGATCCGCGCCCGCACGCCGATTCTCTGGATCCGCAGCCTGGAGGAGGAACGGGTGGAGACCCTGCTGACGCAGGCCGCCCAGCGGCTGGGCAACCGCACTCTGCTGCGCTGGGATTTCATCGACGGCCTCAGCGGTGCCCCCAATCGCGAGGGCGAGGCGGCCCGAAACCCGATGGCGGCCCTGGCCTGCCTCGACCCTCTGCCCGCCGACCAGGGGGCGATCCTGGTGCTGCGCGACTTTCACCGTTACTGCGAAGACGCCGGCATCTGCCGACGCCTGCGCAACCTGGCCTCCCAGCTGCGTCAGGTCCCGCGCACCGTGGTGATCACCGCACCGGAGTGGCAACTGCCGCGGGAGCTTGATGACAGCGTCACGGTGCTGGAGCTGCCGCTTCCGGATGCCGCCGAGATCGGCCGGTTGCTGGGGTCGATCGCCGGGGCCTGCGGCCAGCCCCTGGACCCGGGGGTGCTGGCGGAGCTCACCGCCGCCTGCCACGGCCTCAGCGAACAGCGGGTGCGCCAGCTGGCCGCCAGAGCCCTGGCCCGCCGCGGCCGTCTGAGCGAGGAGGACCTGGCCGAGGTGCTGGAGGAGAAACGCCAGGCCATCGCCAAGAGCGAGCTGCTGGAGTACTGCCCCAGCGAGGCCACCCCGGCTGACATCGGCGGTCTGGAAGCGCTCAAGCACTGGCTGGAGCAGCGCCGGATGGCCTTCAGCGACGAGGCGCGCCGCTACGGCCTGCCCCTGCCCCGGGGCGTGCTGCTGGTGGGCCCCCAGGGAACGGGCAAGTCGCTCACGGCCAAGGCGATCGCCCACAGCTGGAGCATGCCTCTGCTGCGGCTGGATGTGGGCCGCCTGTTCGCCGGGCTGGTGGGTGCGAGCGAGGCCCGCACCCGGGAAATGATCCAGCGGGCGGAGGCCATGGCCCCCTGCGTGCTCTGGATCGACGAGATCGACAAGGGCTTCGGCGGCGACGCCCGCAGCGACGGCGGCACCAGCCAGCGGGTGCTGGGCACGGTGCTCACCTGGATGGCGGAGAAAACCAGCGCCGTGTTCGTGGTGGCCACCGCCAACGCCGTGGAACGGCTCCCCGGTGAACTGCTGCGCAAGGGCCGCTTCGACGAGATCTTCCTGCTCGACCTGCCCAGCCCAGAGGAGCGGCGCGACATCCTTGATCTGCAGCTGCACCGGCGCCGGCCCCAGCACCGGATTCCGCTGGACGTGCTGGTGGATCGCACCGCGGGCTTCTCCGGTGCCGAGCTTGAGCAGACGGTGATCGAGGGGATGCACCTCGCCTTCTCCGAGGGCCGCGAGTTCGGGGAGGCCGATCTTGTGGCGGCGGCCACCCAGGTGGTGCCGCTCTCGCGCACGGCCCGGGAGCAGCTGGAGCAGCTGCAGCAGTGGGCCCGCGGCGGCAGGGCGCGGCCGGCCTCGACATTACGCGGTATGTCGAACTCCGACGCGCCGTAACAAGCCCTCGCCCGCCCCAGGGCCATCGGGGTCGCCGCTCCTACGGTCGATCCAACCGCCGGCACCGCCGTGACACCGAGCCCAAGCCCCCGTGATCGCAGCGAGCTCTTCAACCAGCTGGCGGTCGCCTGCCTCGGCGCCGGTGTCGTCACCAGCGTGGCCGTGGCCCAGGGCCAGAATCCGCTGACGGCACTCGGCATCACGCTGTTCTCCGCCGTGGCGGCGGTGATGGCCGGCCAGCTGCTCTGAAAGCCAGCCCCCCACGCCAGGGCGTTCCGGCAGCGCTGCCGTTCAGGTCAGCGACGGCAGCATCGGAACCCGGCCCAGACTGGGGTCCCAGCACCGCTCGAGCATGGCCACCACCGGCAATGCCATGGGTCAGGCCCTGCGGGAGGCCATGCCGGCCCTGGCCAACAAGACCTACTTCAACTACGGCGGCCAGGGGCCGCTGCCCAGCCCCAGCCTGGAGGCGATCACGGAGTCGTGGCGGCGGATCCAGGAGCTGGGGCCGTTCACCGGTGACGTCTGGCCCCTGGTGGAGCGCACCATGGCCTGCCTGCGCCAGCGCCTGGCCACGTGGCTGGGGGTCCCCCCCTCCCGGCTGGCCTTCACGGAGAACGTCACCAGCGGCTGTGTGCTGCCCCTCTGGGGTCTGCCCTGGCAGGCCGGGGATCAGCTGCTGCTGAGCGACTGCGAACATCCCGGCGTCGTGGCGGCCTGCCGGGAACTGGCCCGTCGCCACCAGATGGAGCTGCACACCCTGGTGGTTCGCGATCTGGTGGAGGGCCCGGAGACCACGGAGGCCCGGCTCCTGGAACGGCTGGAGGACGCCCTGCGGCCGCGCACCCGACTGGTGGTGCTCTCGCACCTGCTCTGGAACACCGGCCAGATCATGCCCATCCCGCGGGTGGCTGAACACCTGCGCACCCATCCCGGCCAGCCCTGGCTGCTGGTGGATGCGGCCCAGTCGCTGGGTTCCATTCCCGTGGCGGCGGCGGCCGCTGCTGCGGACATCTACGCCTGCACCGGCCACAAATGGTGCTGCGGCCCGGAGGGGCTGGGCGTGGTGGCGCTGTCCGAACGGGTGCTGAACGAGGCCCGGCCCACCCTGATCGGGTGGCGCAGCCTGAGCCACGAGGACTCGGCCGGGAGCGGCTTTCACGCCGATGGCCGGCGCTTCGAGGTGGCCACCTCCTGTCTGCCCCTGTTCGCGGGCCTGAACCGCTCCCTGCAGTTGCTGGAGGCCGAGGGCGGGGTGGAGCAGCGGCTGGAGCGGATCCGCGGCCTGGCCGGCCGGCTCTGGCAACGGATCGGCCAGGTGCCGGGGGTGCAGCCCCTGCTGCAGGCGCCGCCCCCGGCCGGTCTGGTGAGCTTCACCGTGGCCGGGATCACACCGGAGGAGGTTGTGCGCCGGCTGGGGGAGCGCCGGATCTGGCTGCGCAGCCTCGACGATCCCCACTGCCTGCGCGCCTGCACCCACATCACCACTACGCCGGAGGATGTTGACCTCCTGCTCGCCAGTCTCGGGGGAGTCGTGGGGTCCTGAGCAGGTCTTCCGGGTAGGCGAGGCTCAGATGGGCCTGGAGGGGATAGTGCCGTCGACAGCCACCTCATTGGTCAACAGGTTGCGGTACACCCAGCCGGCGATCAGGGCACCGACGATCGGCGCCACCCAGAACAGCCACAGCTGACCCAGGGCATCGCCACCCACCCACACGGCCACACCGGTGCTGCGGGCAGGGTTCACGGAGGTGTTGGTGACGGGAATGCTGATCAGGTGGATCAGCGTCAGGGCCAGACCGATCGGCACCCCGGCGAAGCCGGAGGGGGCGAGCTTGTCGGTGGCACCCAGAATCACCAGCAGGAAGAAGAATGTGAGCACCACCTCGATCACCAGCGCCGCCCAGAAGCCATAGCCACCGGGGGAATTGGCGCCGAAGCCGTTGGTAGCCAGGGCGTTGGCACCCTCGATCACGAAGCCGGGACGGCCGCTGGCCACCAGCTTGATCACACCGCCGGCGATCACCCCACCGATCACCTGGGCCACGATGTAGGGGAGGAGTTCACCGCCCTTGAAGCGGTCACCGGCCCAGAGGCCGAAGCTCACCGCGGGATTGATGTGACAGCCGGAAATGTGGCCGATGGCGTAGGCCATCGTCAGCAGGGTGAGACCGAAGGCGAGCGAAACGCCGAGGAAGCCCAGACCCAGAGGGTTGGCGGCGGCGTTGTCATAGGGGAAGTTGGCAGCCAGCACGGCGCTGCCACAGCCACCGAGAACGAGCCAGAAGGTGCCGAACAGTTCGGCGACGAATTTCTTGCCCATGGGGACAGATTGGGCCATTGCATCAACGGATACAGCGCGCGGAATTTAACCCCGTCCGCAGGCCGTGCAATACGGCGTTGGCAAACAGACACCCCCCGCAAACCCGGCAGCACCGGATCGCACTCCTCGATGCTCCCCCTGGGTGCCCCGCCCTAACGGGACCGCAGCGCCTGCTCCGCCTGCTCGCGGTCATCGAAGTGAATCTTGGTGGTACCGAGGATCTGATAGTCCTCATGACCCTTGCCGGCGATCAGCACCAGGTCGTCGGCGGCGGCGGCGGCGATGGCGGCGGCGATGGCGGCGGCCCTGTCACCCTCCACCTCCAGGTCTGTGCCGGCCGGAATGCCGGCCACCACATCCTCGAGGATCCGCCCCGGATCCTCGGTGCGGGGGTTGTCGGAGGTCACCACCACCCGGTCGGCCAGGCGGGCGGCGATGCGTCCCATCTGGGGCCGCTTGCTGCGGTCGCGGTCGCCGCCGCAGCCGAACACACAGATGAGCCGGCCGCGGGTGAACGGCCGGCAGGCCTGCAGGGCATTCTCCAGTCCGTCGGGGGTGTGGGCGTAATCCACCAGCACCGACGGCCGCCCCTCGTCGCTGCCGGCCAGCACCCGCTCCATCCGCCCTGGCACCCCCCGGAAGCTGGCCAGGCCCTCCAGCAGGTCGGCGAGCGGCAGCTGCTGCTGCTGCAGGGCACCCACGGCCTGGAGCAGGTTCATGAGGTTGAAGCGGCCCACCAGGGGCGAACGGAAGCGCCCCTCCCCGAGGGGCGTGCGCAGGCGGCCGCTCACCCCCTGGCCGTCCATCACCAGATCGTCGATGAACAGCTCCGCACCGGCATCCTGGAGCGAACTGCGCCAGCAGGACGGGCCCAGCCGCTCGGCCAGCCTGGCCCCCCAGCTGTCATCGCTGTTCACCACCGCCCGGGGGCGGCCGTCAGCGGCCAGCAGGGGCTCGGCGAACAGCAGGGCCTTGGCCTCGAAGTAGGCCTCCATCGATGGGTGGTAATCGAGGTGGTCCTGGGTGAGGTTGGTGAACACCGCCCCGGCGAAGTGACAACCCGCCACCCGCTGCTGGTGCAGCGCATGGGAGCTCACCTCCATCGCGGCGATGCGGGCGCCGCGATCGGCAGCCTGGGCCAGCTGCATCTGCAGCAGGTCGGCGAAGCCGGTGGTGTGCTGGGCGGTGATGCTGTGGCCTGGCCAGCGGTTCACCAGGGTGCCGAACAGGGCCGGCGGCCAGCCGGCCGCTGCGGCCAGGTGCTCGATCAGGTGGGTGGTGGTGGTCTTGCCGTTGGTGCCCGTGACGCCGATCAGGCTGAGCCGCTGGCTGGGCTGCGCCCAGAACGCGGCGGCCAGCAGGCCGGCCCAGCGGGCCACCGGCTCCTCCACCACGAGCACGGGATCCCGGGCTTCCGGGGGCTCGGCCGCCGCCGCCGCAGGACCGATCACCGCGGCCACGGCGCCATCGCGGAGGGCCTGGCGCCAGAAGCGCCCCCCATCCACCCGGGTGCCCGGCAGGCCCACGAACAGACTGCCGGGACCCACGCTGCGGGAATCGCAGCTCAGGGTCCGCACCTGGGCGTCGGCGCATGGGGCCGGCACCTCCAGACCCACCTGATGGAGAAGGGAGTGGAGCGGGCAGGTCATGACCGACCGGATGGCGATGCGTCTTTCTAGGCGGGGGGAGCATCCCCGGCGTGGCGCGCCAGCCAGTGCTGCAGCTGCGCTCCCTGCAGCCGTGGCGGCACCCGGGGCAGCTGGCGGGGCTCGCCGCGCCCTGCAACCAGCAGCAGCACCGGCACCTCCAGGCCGAAGCGGGCCTGCAGGGCTGGATCGTCATCCACATCCACCACGGTGAGGGCCGGGGCCGGGTCGAGGGCCCGCAGCTTCTCCTCCAGCCCCTCGCACAGGCAGCAGCCGCGGCGGCTGTAGAGCAGCAACGGCAGCAGGTGTGCGCCCATCAGTCCGGCACCGGATCACAGCCGCAGGGGCTGAAGGGATGGCAGCGCAGCAGACGCCGCAGTGTCAGCCAGCCACCCCGCCAGGGCCCGTGGCGGGAGATCGCCTCCAGGCCATAGGTGCTGCAGCTGGGGATGAAACGGCAGCGGGGGCCGAGCAGGGGTGAGATCCAGCATCGGTAGAACTGGATCACACTGAGCATCAGCAGCGTCAGCGGCTGCGTGGCGACGTTCCGGGCGGCGGGCTTCCTGGTGGCGGCAGCGCAGCGCCCCCCGCCAACGCCGCCGACGCTCTCCGGCCCGGGCCGGGGCACCAGACCAAGGGCCCGAGGGCCGACGGATAGAATGGAACGTTGGCGCTGCAATGCAAGGCCGGTGGGACACAACCCCAGCATGGTCGATGCCCGGCGGCGTCAGCGACCCTGTCCTTCGAACGTTCTTCATGTCCCGCTACCGCGGCCCTCGCCTGAGGATCACGCGGCGCTTGGGAGACCTTCCCGGTCTCACCCGTAAGTCCGCCAAGCGGTCTTATCCCCCCGGTCAGCACGGCCAAGCCCGTCGCAAGCGCTCCGAATACGCCATCCGTCTGGAAGAGAAGCAGAAGCTTCGCTTCAACTACGGGATCTCCGAGCGGCAACTCGTCCGCTACGTGAAGAAAGCCCGTGCCCAGGGGGGTTCCAGCGGAACCAACCTGCTGAAACTGCTCGAGAACCGTCTCGACAACATCTGTTTCCGCCTCGGCTTCGGCCCCACAGTGCCCGGCGCCCGCCAGCTCGTGAACCACGGCCATGTCACCGTGAACGGCCGCGTCGTGGACATTGCCAGCTACCAGTGCAAACCCGGTGATGTGGTCGCCATCCGCGAGCGCAAGCAGAGCAGGAAACTGGCCGAGACCAACCTGGAGTTTCCCGGTCTGGCCAACATCCCGCCCCACCTGGAGTTCGACAAGGCCAAGTTCAGCGCCAAGGTGATCAGCAGATGCGAGCGCGAGTGGGTCGCTCTCGAGATCAACGAACTGCTGGTGGTGGAGTACTACTCCCGCAAGGTCTGATCCAGCGTGATCCGTGCCGGCGCTCCGCGACCATCGCGGGGCGCCTTTTGCCGCTCCGTTGCAGGCCGTGCGCCTCAGGCCGAGGGCTGGGCCACCACCCGGCGCACCTCCCCGAGGAGGCCGCGGGCCACGCGACCCAGGGCCCGACGGCCCAGCCCCCGGAACGGAATTTCCCCACCCAGCAGGCCCACCGCCACCGGTGTGGCACGGGGCTGGCTGATGGCGTAGCGGTAGGCGAGGCCAGGGAAGCCGTAGAAGAGCCGGGCCAGGCGCCGGGCCGCCTCGAAGTCGCTGGCCAGCAGGTCATGCACACGGGCGGTGTGGCTGAGTGGATCGTCCGCGAGCAGGGCCTCGGCCGCCAGCCGGCCGCTGCGGATCGCGTGGAACAGCCCGTCGCCGAACAGGGGGTTGATCAGTCCGGCGGCATCACCCACCAGCAGCACCCGGCCATCGGGGCTGTGCAGGGGCTCGGGACCATCCCAGAAGGGCAGCGGATGGGCATGGGCCCGAAGCCCCGCCAGCCTGGCCGGATCCACCCCCAGGGCGGCGGCATAGCCGTCGATGGCGGAGCGGATCCGCCCGCGCGCGCCCGGATCACGGCGCACATCGCGGCAGCGGCCATGGAACACGCCGGCGCCGATGTTGAGGTGATCGGCCTTCGGAAACACCCAGGCGTATCCCCGACGCAGCACGCCGTAATCGAGGTGCAGCAGGTCGGGACGCAGCAGTGGAGCAGCCGGATCCCAGCGGTGGGGCACCTCCAGCTCGATCGCCAGGGCAACGCGGGGGGAGGAGCGCAGCCCCACACTGGCGGCCACCGCGCCGGCCGCCCCATCGGCGCCGATCACATGGCGGGCCCGCAGTCTCCGCTCGCTCGCCGCGCCGCCGCCGGAGTGCCCCTGCACCAGCCGCAGCTCCACTCCAGCGGTGGTGGACTCCAGGGCGGTGAAGGTGTGCCCCTGCAGCAACGTGGCCCCGGCCGCCACGGCCCGCTGCACCAGGGCCTGATCGAAGCGGGGCCGCTGCACCATCCACAGTCCCCGCGAGCGGTCAGCGGGCATGCCGGA
The DNA here is from genome assembly GCA_040883175.1 of Synechococcaceae cyanobacterium. Lineage (GTDB taxonomy): Bacteria > Cyanobacteriota > Cyanobacteriia > PCC-6307 > Cyanobiaceae > NIES-981. Next base: position 8,082 of record JBFLKL010000152.1, read on the forward strand.
CGGATCGATCGCCGCCTCCACGGCTTCTCGGAAGCTCCAGCTGTGGCGCAGATGCCGCACGCGGGTGTCGATCACCGCCTCCGGGGCCAGATCCCTCAGCTCCGCCTGCACCGGCGCGGGGAGGCCACCGCCGCAGGGCTTGTGACGGGGCAGACGCCGCTTCTCCACCAGCACCACCCGCAGACCTCCGCGGGCGGCGGTGGCGGCGGCCATGGCGCCGGCCGGGCCTGCACCCACCACCACCAGGTCGACCTCGTCATTCCAGGCCCGCTCCCCAGGCCGACCCAGGGTCACTCCATCAGCAGTGGAAACCATGGCAGCCGCGGTTAGGGCAGCAGGGGCTCCAGCCGCTGGATCAGAGGAAAGCGCTGGGCCGGATCACCGACAAGCTGAATCTCCCCGGAGGCGGGCCACCAGTTGAGGCGAAGATTGCTCTCTCCATCATCGATCACGGCCATCTCGAACGGGCCCTTGTGCTCCCAGTGGCACCGCACGCCCAGGCTGGACAGGATGGCGTTCAGCTCGTCCCGGGTGCCCTGAAACTTCACGACCCAGATCCAGATCCAATCCTGAAACTGTAGGGGGGCCGAGGAAACGCCTCAGGGGGCGGCCGCCGGTCCCGCTCAGCCCTCGATCAGGGTCTGCAAGGCGCCGGTGACATCCTGCTGACGCATCAGCGCCTCACCCACCAGCACCGCATCGGCGCCGGCCTCGAGCACGCGATCGAGATCGTCGCGGCTGAACAGCCCCGATTCGCTCACCAGCAGGCAGCCCTTGGCGCGCAGCTGCTCCCGGTAGCGGGTCATGAGCCGACCGGTGGTGGCCAGATCGGTGTGGAAGGTGCTGAGATCGCGGTTGTTGATGCCGATCAGCTGCACCCCTTCGAGGCCCAGAACCCGCTCCATCTCGCCGGCATCGTGCACCTCCACCAGGGGGGTGAGCCCCAGACCGCGGGCCGCCTTGAGCAGGTAGGCCAGGTCGGTGTCGCTGAGGATGGCGGCGATCAGCAGGGCCGCGTCAGCCCCGGCCGCCCGGGCCTGGAACAGCTGGTAGGGGGTGAGGATGAAGTCCTTGCACAGCAGGGGCAGATCCACCACCTGGCGCACCTGCACCAGCACCTCGAAGCCGCCCTGGAAGAAGGCCTTGTCGGTGAGCACCGACAGGCAGCTGGCGCCACCGGCGGCGTAGCCCCGGGCGATGGCCTCGGGGTCGAAGTCGGCGCGGATCACCCCCTTGCTGGGGCTGGCCTTCTTCACCTCGGCGATCACTGCGGGCTTGCGGCAGCTGGCGCGCAGGGCGGCGAGGAAATCGCGGGTTGGCGGCAGGGCGGCCACCTGGCTCCGCAGCTGGTCCAGGCTCACCCGCTCCCGGGCGCTGGCCACCTCCCGATCCTTCGCCCAGACGATCTTCTCGAGGATGTGGCGTGGCTCCGCCTCCTCGTGGGGGATCCCATATTCGAGATGGGCAACCTTCACCGAGGGATTGGGGGGTCTGCGGCGGATCTCCAACGGTGCAGCGCAGCGGGAAACCGATCGTAGGCGCGCTACGCAAGAGCCAAGCGCGCTACGCAACAGCCATGGCCGCCTGCTTGTAGGCCACCTCCACCACCTCGCTGAGGGTGGGGTGGGTGTGCACCTCGCTGGCCAGCTGCGTCACGCTCTGGCGGCGGGCCACGGCGTTGGCGATCTCCTGGATCAGGTCGGCGGCATGCAGGCCGTAGATGTGGGCCCCGAGCACCTCGCCGGTGCTCTTGTTGAACAGCAGCTTCATCAGGCCGTCGCTCTCCAGCTCGGCCAGGGCCTTGGAGTTGGCCTTGAAGTAGCTGCGCACCGTGCCCAGCTCGAAGCCATCCTTCCCTGCCAGGGCCCTGGCATCGGCTTCGCTCAGGCCCACCGAGCTGATCTCCGGGTGGGTGAAGGTGGCGGCCGGAATCGAGCGGTAGTCGATCCTGCGGGCGTGGCCGAGGATGTTGTCGATGGCCACCGTGCCCTGGGCGGCGGCGGTGTGGGCCAGCATCATCTTGCCGGTGACATCGCCCACGGCCCACAGGTGCGGCACCGGCTCACCGGCCACCAGCACGCGCATGTGGTCGTCCACCGGGATGAAGCCGCGCTCGGTCTCCACCCCCACCGCCGCCAGGTTGAGCGCGGCGCTGCTCGGCACCCGGCCGGTGGCCACCAGCACCGCATCCACCTCCAGGGTCTCCACCAGCTCCTTGGTGGCCATGTCGGCCAGCTCGATGTTCACCGGGCAGCCGGGGGTCACCTTGCGGGCCAGCACACCGGCGCGGGCATCGATGTCGCGGCCGTCGATCAGGTGGCGGGCGGCGATCTTGGCGATATCCGGATCGAAGGTGGGCATCACCCGATCCAGGGCCTCGATCATCGTCACCTCACAGCCCAGGGCGGTGTAGACGTCGGCGAACTCCAGGCCGATGTAGCCGCTGCCGATGATCGCCAGCCAGCGCGGCAGCCACTCCAGATTCACCGCCTCATCACTGGTGAACACGGTGCGGCCGTCGGTCTCGATGCCGCGGGGCACGAACGGCTCCGAGCCGGTGGCGAGGATCACGTCGCGGGCGGAATAGGTGCGCTCGATGCCGCTGCCGCTCTCGCGGACGGTCACCTGCTGGTGGCCCGCCAGACGGCCGCTGCCCCGCAGGATCGTGGCGCCGGCGCGCTCCAGGGTCTTGGTGAGGTTGGTGCGGATCGTGGCCACCAGCTGGTTGGCGTGGTCGGCGATCTTCTGGCGCTCGAAGCGCACCGGCGCCGCGTGGATGCCGAAGCCGGCCAGGTGCTCGGCGTCGGCCAGCTCCCGCACCCGGCCGCTGGCGGCCAGCAGGGCCTTGGAGGGCACGCAGCCCCGGTTCACGCAGGTGCCGCCCATGTCGCGGGATTCCACAATGGCCACCTTCAGCCCATGCTCCGCCGCGTGCTTGGCGGCATCGAAGCCGCCGTAGCCGGCCCCGATCACGATCACGTCGAAGTCGAAGCTGGCGTTCGAGGAGGCGTCGCTCACGGGGCCCGGATCTGCTGGCGGGCATTCTCCCCCGTCAGGGGCAAGGGATCAGCGCGGGCGTCAGCGGCAGGCCTGCTGGCGCCCGCGCTCCAGCAGCAACGGCGCCGCCGCCACGGCCACGTTCAGCGACTCCACAGCGAGCGCATGGGGAATGGTCACCCGCTGCGTGGCCAGCGCCAGCAGCTCCGGCGCCAGGCCGGCCCCCTCACTGCCGAGGAGCAGCACGGTGGGCCGGCACCAATCGAGACTCCAGTAGGGGACAGCGCCGCTGCGGGGGGGCTGGGTGGCCACCAGCTGCACCCCATGGGCGATCGCCTGCTCCAGCCAGGCCGCCAGGGAGGAGCGGGACGTGCGCCACAGGGGAAGGGCCAGGGCGGCACCGGCTGAGGCGCGCAGCACCTTTGGCTGGTGGGGGTCGGCACCGTCGGCCAGCCACAGGGCCTCCACCCCTGCGGCCAGGGCGGTGCGCATCAGGGTGCCCAGGTTGCCGGGATCCTGGATCGTGTCGAGCGCCAGCACCAGGCCGCGGACCCCGGGAGGCGGGACAACCGCTTCGGGGTTCTGCGGCGCCGGCACCGTGAGCACCACCCCATCCGGATGGCGGGTGGTGGCCACGGCCTCCAGCACCTCCGGACTCACCGGCTGCGGCCGGCAGCCGGGAGGCAACCGCTCGAGCAGCTCAGCGTGCCCCTCTGACCAGGCCTCGGTGGCCAGAAGATCGGCGGGCTCCAGGCCAAGGCGCAGCGCCTCCTGCAGCAGGTGGGTGCCCTCGAGCAGCAGCAAGCCCTGCTCCCGACGGCCCCGACCCTCATGCAGCCGGCGCAGACGCTGCGCCAGGGGATTGCGGCGGCTGGTGATCAGGTCGGGCCGCGAGATCACGCGAGATCATGGGCCAGATAGCCGATCAGAACGGGTGACCGCATGGCTTCAGGGTGGATCTGGCTGATGCACAGGACAGAGGCCGGCTGGATTCAGGAGGCCTGAACTCAGCTGTTCCTGATTGATGCGGATGGGGAGACTTGAACTCCCACGACATTGCTGCCACTAGTACCTGAAACTAGCGCGTCTACCAATTCCGCCACATCCGCGTGGCTGCCGCTTTCAGCGACCGGTGAAGGCTACGACATCGAAGGGCCGCAGCTCGATCTGCGCCCCATCCCGGACGGCAGGCCGCCACCGCGACGGAACCACCCGGCCCGGGCCAGTTCGCGCAGCGGACGTCTGGACGGAATACGAGTTTGTTGGCACTATGCGTCGGCAAATCCAAGGGGCAGCCCGAACCGTGACCCTCAACGCTGTCCCCGCCCAGGCCGCACTCCGCAGCCCCACCAGCAGCGTCCCAGGGAACGCCACAACGGTTCGCCCCACCACCACCGGTTCCGACCTACGGTCAGTCGCGCAGGCGGCCCCGTCGA
>JBFLKL010000013.1:0-3371 GCA_040883175.1 Synechococcaceae cyanobacterium
GCAGCTGGCCGCCTCCAGCTACCTGCTCTGGCTCTGCGGCCGGCACCTGGTGCTGGTGTTCGGCGGCAGGGAGGAGGGGTTCGAGCCCGATGCCTGCGGTGCAGACGCTTCCCGTCCCCACGTGGGCGGCCATCCCGGGGAGCACCTCACGGCCAGCCTCGGCAGTGTGATCGCCACCCTGGCCCTCACCGACCTGGCCTTCTCCCTCGACAGCGTGGCGGCGGCGGTGGCGGTCAGCGATCGCATCGGCCTGGTGATCGCCGGAGGCGTGATCGGCGTGATCGCCCTCCGGCTCACCGCCGAGCTGTTCATCCGCTGGCTGGAGGTGTACCGCCATCTGGAGACAGCCGGCTACCTGGCGGTGGGGCTGGTGGGGGTGCGGCTGCTGCTGCGGCTGGGACTCCCCGATCTGGTACCGCCCGAATGGCTCCTGCTTGCCCTGGTGGCCGCCCTGTTCCTGTGGGGCTTCTCCGAGCGCAACCCGTTGTCAGGCGCGGTGAACACCACCCTGGCGGAGGCCGACTGAGGCCAGAGGCGATGCGTGTCGAGCTGCGTGAGATCGGCAGTGATCAGCTGCTCGACTCCCTGGAGGTGGAGGCCCTCAGAGACGTGCCCCAGCCGGGGCGCTGGCTGGAGTGCGGCCCGCGCAGTTTCCTGGTGCTGCAGCGCCGCCACCGCTACCGACTGCGCAGCGGCCGCTACGAGCTGGCGGCGGTGGCGCTGCAGGTGAAGCTCCAGCGCCGCCCCGGTGATGCCCGCCGCTGGGGCGGCGGCTGGGTGATCGGCGATCCCCTCTGCCGCTTCAATGCCCGCAGCCCGCTGCTGCGCTGTGCCGTTCTGCCCGAGGGGCCCTGCGAGCGCTGCGCCCACTTCACGCCGATCGCCGCACAGGCGCCCTGATGGTGGCCGCTCCCGCCGCTGATGGATCGATCCCGCCCCAGGCGCTGCGCTGGCATCGCTGCCAGCGGGTGCGCGGCCATGGCGTGGCCTCCGGCCAGGGGGCCGGCAGCCCCTACCCCGCCGGCACCATCGCCCTGCAGGCCCCGCACTTCGCTCGCCTTGGCCTGGACCTCTCCGGCTGTCACCCCGGCACCCTGAACCTGCGCGTTCCCGGAGGCCGCTGGCGGCTCCGCCAGCCCGCCTGGCAGTTCGAACGCCTGCATTGGACCCCGCTCCACCCCCCGGAAACGTTTTCGTTCTGGCCCTGTCTGCTGCGCTGGCAGCCTGCGCCGTCCTGTCCCCAGCCGGAGCGGCCGGTGGCGGGCTGGATCTACCACCCTGATCCGGCCACCAAGGCGCGCCACTTCCAGCCGGCCGACCAGCTGGAGGTGCTGGCCCCCTGGATCGCGGCGGTGGAGCAGGGAGCCGGGCTGGAGCTCGGTGTGGATGGCCGCCATTGCCGTCTGATCCAGCCGGCGCGACTGCGCAGCCGCCTGCTTGAGTTCCTCAAGTTCCGGGTGCTCGCGGCCCAGGAGCAGTTCTTCGACGCGTTCCAGGGCCCTGGAACGGCCGCTGCCCTGCGCCGCTGGCTGGTCTCCCAGGGCTGCACCGATGCTCTCGAGCTCGATGACGGCGAGCTGCTGGCGGTGCTGCAGACCGCCCGGCAGCTCTACCTCGACGGATGACCGTCCCGGTTGCGGTTCGTAGGGTGAAGCAGACCGTCAGCACCATTCCCCATCACCAGCCCCCCCCCCAGCACCCGGAGGCGCCGCCGGCCCACCGCCGATCGCTCGTCCAACGCCGCCACCTCCCTGCCGGCACCGCCTGCGCGGCTCACCGTGCCGGCCGCCACCGTTGATCCCAGCCTCGCCGCTCCCTTCGCGGAGCTGGGACTGGGCCAGCCGATCGTGCAGGCGGTGGCCGTCAAGGGCTACACCCAGCCCTCGCCCATCCAGCGTCAGTGCATCCCGGCGGTGCTGGAGGGCCGGGACGTGATGGCGGCGGCCCAGACGGGCACCGGCAAGACCGCCGGCTTCACGCTGCCGATCCTGGAGCGGCTTCGCCACGGTCCCCACGCCCGCTCCGGCGTGGTGCGGGCCCTGGTGCTCACCCCCACCCGCGAACTGGCCGCTCAGGTGGCCGAGAACGTGGGTGCCTACGGGCGCTTCCTCGATCTGCGCAGCGACGTGGTGTTCGGTGGCGTGAAGATCAACCCCCAGATCAACCGCCTGCGGGCCGGCGCCGATGTGCTGGTGGCCACCCCCGGCCGCCTGCTCGACCTGCAGCAGCAGGGGGCCATCCGCCTCGACCGGATCGAGATCCTGGTGCTGGATGAGGCCGACCGGATGCTCGACATGGGCTTCATCCGCGACATCCGCCGGCTGCTGGCGCTGATGCCGGAACGGCGCCAGAACCTGCTCTTCTCCGCCACCTTCAGCGGCCCGATCAAGGCCCTGGCCCACGGCCTGCTGCACCAGCCCGTGCAGCTGCAGGCGACGCCGGAAAACCAGGCCGCCCCCACGGTGGAGCACCTGCTCCATCCCTGCGACATGGGGCGCAAGCCCGATCTGCTCTGTCACCTGATCTCGAGCAACGACTGGCAGCAGGTGCTGGTGTTCGCCCGCACCAAGCACGGTGCCAACCGCATGGCCGAGAAGCTCAGCCAGGCCGGCATGGCCGCGGCGGCCATCCACGGCAACAAGAGCCAGGGGGCCCGCACCCGCGCCCTGTCCGGCTTCAAGAGCGGTGAGGTGCGGGTGCTGGTGGCCACCGACCTGGCCGCCCGCGGCATCGACATCCACCAGCTGCCGCACGTGGTCAACCTGGATCTGCCCAACCAGGCCGAGGACTACGTGCACCGCATCGGTCGCACCGGCCGGGCCGGCCATCCGGGCCACGCCATCTCCCTGGTGGCGGCCGAGGAGCATGAACTGCTGCGCGCGATCGAGACGCTGATCGGCCGGCTGCCGCGCCAGGAGGTGCCGGGCTTCGAGCCCACGGTGCATTCGGCCCCACCACTCGATCTCAGCGGCGGCCGGGGCCGGGGCGGGCGGAATTCCGGCCCTGCCGCCCGGGCCCGGCGGCCGGCAAACGGCAACAACCGACACAACCGCAACCGCTGACCTCCGCTCGGATGGGGCTGCCAACGCCTCCCTCCTGCGTCTGAGTTCCCCATGCCCTACGAGCCCGGATCACCCCAGTGCCGCGTCCTGATCGACTGCAAGAGCCAGATCGAGTCGATGCTGCTCGTGCTCGGGCGGATCGAGGACAGCGGCCCGATCCGCGAGCAGCTGCGGGCCGTGCACCAGCAGCTAGAGGATCTGCACGGCCGCTATCGCCGCTCCCAGGCCTCCGGCGATGCCGATCAGCCGGCGGCGCCGGCGATCTCCTGACAGGCGGCGTAGGCGCAGGCCAGGGTGGCGGCCGTGCGC
>JBFLKL010000153.1:0-4279 GCA_040883175.1 Synechococcaceae cyanobacterium
GAAAGTCGACCTTCGCGTAGATCTTCATGCCCTGAAGACGCGCCTCGCCATAGCCCGGCGGTTCGATCAGGCAGCGCGGATCGCCGGCGAGCTGATCGCGCACCCAGCCGTAGCGGGCGCTGGCCAGGAACGTCTCCAGGCACTGCCGCACCGGCCCCACAAGCTCCCCCCGCTCGGGCGGCAGCCGCTGACCATCGTGCACCTCCATCAGGCGGCTCCGCTCCAGCTCCTGGGTGATGGAGTGCTGCACATCGGGCCAGAAGCGCGCCTGATCGATCTCGGCGCTGCACTGCAGCAGTCGCTTCAGCAGCCTGGCCAGCACCTCATGCACAACGGTGCCGACCGTCATCGGGATAGTGCTGCGCTGCCTGAGCCTCTGAATCCGGCCCTGATCGAACTCCCTGTCGTAGCGAGCGTAGTACTGATCGAAGTAGCGCCGCCGGTAGCTGCGTAAGGTCTCCCAGCGCGTCGAAGACCAGCCCCCCGGGGCGTGTAGTCGTACTGGCGCAGGGGAATCCCGGGCATCAGGTCGAAGGGATCGAGATCGGCTCCCGGCGAGCATGGGCCGCTGGTTGATCCAGTTGCGCGACGACATCCCCGGCATCGTGGCGCCGGGGTGCTCGGGGCTGTTCGGTGGCCACCTCGATCCCGGCGAAACCCCGGAGCAGGCCGTGGCCTCCTGCACCGCCTCGCTACAGCGGTGGGCCCTGCGTTTCGCATCGTTCCGGCGAGCGTCGGCCTGACGATGGTGAAGGACGGCCAGGCCTTCACCTACCGGTGCTACAGCTACCGGTGCGACCTGGATCAGTACAACTCGCAGGAGTATCTGTGAGCAGTGGATCATGCCATCCGACGGCGCCATGGCGTCTGGCAGGTGCCCGGGAGCATCACCCGGCCCTGAGACTTCCGGCGATCCCGGCATTCAAACTGAAGCAGAAGGGCACACCGACCTGGATGGTCCTGGGGATGGTGAAGCCCTGACTGTGCCGGTGAAGCGCTCGGGCCTCAACCTGGGCCTGTCAGGCCGGGGAACCCCTTGCCCAGCCCCGCGAACAGCATCTGCATGGCGATCGAGGCCAGCAGCAGTCCCATGATCCGCGTGAGGATCTGCAGGGTGGTGTCACTCAGGAAAGCGCTGATGCGTTCACCCGCGGCGAACACCAGGAACACGAGCAGGCTGACCAGGAGAATGGAGACGCTCAGCGCCACCCTGCCCGCGAGGCTGGACACCTCCGGCGAGGCGAGCACCAGGGCGATCGTGCCGGGCCCGGCGATGAGGGGGATGCCGAGCGGCACCACGCCCTTGAGCGCCGAATCGGCATCGCGCGCGACGCTGGCGGGATCGTGATGGATGGCAGAGGTCTGGGATCGCAGCATCGACAGGCCGATCAGCAGCAGGATCAGTCCGCCGGCCGCCTGGAAGGCCCCGATGCTGATCCCGAAGGCCCGCATCAGTGCGTTGCCCAGCCAGTCGGAGACCAGCAGAGTGACCGCCACGGTGATGGCACAGGTACGGGCGATGGCCAGGTCGCTCCTGCGGTCACCGGAGGTGAAGGAGAGATAGATGGGCAGGTTGCCGATCGGATTGGCGACCAGTAGCAGGCCCACGGACGTCACCGCAAGGGACATGGGAGGTACAGCCGTGCATCGGTGTTCTAGCAGCGTGTTCTAGCAGCGATTAATCTCCAGCGAGCCATTCATCTCCCTCAGCACAAGTCCTGACCAGGTAATTCATCTGAATGTGCAAGTTGGGGATCAGACGAGTTGAATCCACGACCAGCCAGCCATCACCTTGGCCCGGCCTCCCCTGCGGCTTGACGCCAACACCGCCGGTGCCTTCTACGTCGATTCCAGCAGCATCGAGGCGATGGCAAGGCTGGTGGCCATCGTGCTGACCCACCGTGATGATGTGGCCGACCCCGAACGCTGGGTGGATCGCTGCAGCTGCCCCCGCTGGATTCATCTGACCGATGCCGCCCCGGAGGCCCAACACCGCGTCGAGGGGCAGGAGGATGTGCTCTTCCCCGGCGGTACTGCTGGTGGGACTGGCCGAGTCAGGTGGCATCGGTGGAGAAGCTGCGGCACCTGGACGTGCGCTGGCCTTCTGCCGCCGTGCCTGATGATCCGGATCATCGCGGTCCGTCCTGTCCTTCGCCTTGGTCAGCCGTTGCTGCGGTTGCGTCAGGGGATCGAACACCGCGGATGAGCAGATACAGGCAGAGCCCACCTTCGCCGGCCACCGCCGTGATCACCACCACCTGCCGGGCGAGTGTCGCCAGGCTGGAGGCGAGCAGGACGCTGCCGGTTTCCAGCAGATAGCCGGCGGCCGCCAGGCCCATCAGCACGCCGAGGATCTGCGGGAACCTCGGCGAACGCCAGAGGAGATAGGCCAGCAGCGCGCAGTGAATCGCGAAGAACGCGCCGGCGATGAGATAGCCGTAGCCGTGCAGATCCATCGCCAGCAGTGCCAGCCCCTCACGCTCGATCAACGGAAAGGCGTCCAGAGGCCCTGAACCCTCCAGGATCAGCAAGGCCGCGATGGGATTCAGGAGATTGAGGGCGGCGATCGCCGGGTGCGCCACCAGCCGGAACACCAGGGCGAGCAGAGCAATCGTGGGGCTGGTGGCACGCAGCAGGCCGTAAAGGAGAACAGCCACCGCAGCATCGATCAGGAACGCGGTCAGGTCGGCCGCCACGCCGAGCCGAAACAGCGCCGGCGAAGCCAGGATGTTGCTGGCGGTGCCGGCCGTTTGCCCCGGCACCACCAGGCTGGATCGGACGTAGCCCTCTGCAAACCCAGCCAGACTGATGATCAGGAGATAGAGCACACCGGCGATGCGGGCCTGACGCCGCACTGCTGGCTCAGCAATGGACACTCGCTTCTCCTTTCGGCTCTGTATGACACCACCATGCCTGCAGTTCACCGGCAGTCAGTGTCACGATGGCTGACGGCACCGCCGAGACCTGATGCGGCATCCTGAAGAACGCCGCCGGCAGATCCGCTCGGTGCGGCTGCGCAGGCAGGGCGGGGTGATCCAGGCCGAGCACTTCCAGCGCTGGCACCGGCACTGGCGGGAGCCCTACCGCTTCATGCTGGCGATCCCCTGGCCGGGTTTTCTGCTGGTGATTGCCGCCAGCTTCCTGCTCCTGAATCTGGCCTTCACGCTGCTGTACGCGCTGGATCTCGGCGGCATCGGTGGGGTGCCGACTGGGCAGAAGGCCACGGTGTTGGACGCCTTCTTCTTCAGTGTGCAGACCCTCGGCTCGATCGGCTACGGCGTGCTCCACCCCACCAGCCTCTGGGTGAATCTGGTGGTGACGGTGGAGGCATTCCTCGGGCTGCTGTTCATCGCCGTCACCACCGGTCTGGCCTTTGCCCGCTTCTCCCGAAGCCGGGCGCGGCTGCAGTTCAGCCGCGTGGCCACGATCGAACCATGGCAGGGCTGCCCCACGCTCACGTTCCGGGTTGCCAGCGTCAGGCAGACCAGCCTGGTGGATGGCCGGATCAAGGCATCAATGGCCATCGATGAAGACAGCAGCGACGGCCGGACGATGCGACGCATCGTTCCGTTGGCGCTGGTGCGCGACCAGTCGATCAGCTTCCAGCGGATGTGGACTGTGCTGCACCGCATCGACGCAAACAGCCCTCTCTATGGCCTGAGCAGGGAGGAACTGGAGCGGCGGCATGGCGAAATCCTGGTGGCCTTCCAGGGAATCGACGAGATCCTGCTGGCACCGGTGCATTTCCGCTGCAGCTACGGGGTGGGCGACCTGCGCTTTCAGGAGCGGTTCCGCGACATGGTGCGGATGGATGGGCCTGACAGCATCTGCCTGGATTTCAGCCGCTTCGATGAGACCGAGGCGCTCAATCAGCCGCTCGATGAGCCGCTGCGGCCAGGTGCTCCCGGCCATGGGGCGTGAGGAAGTCGATCTCCGGACCCACCGGCACCACGCCGGTGGGATTGATCGTGGAGTGGCTCTGGTAGTAATGCCCCTTGATGTGATTGAAATTCACCGTCTCCGCCACACCGGGCGCCTGAAACAGATCGCAGGTGTAGGCAAACAGGTGGGGGTAATCGACCAGCCGCCTGATGTTGCACTTGAAGTGCCCCACATACACAGGATCAAAGCGCACCAGGGTGGTGAACAGGCGCCAGTCCGCCTCGGTGAGTGCTGAGCCCGTCAGATAGCGCCGGCTGACCAGGCGTTCCTCCAGCTCATCAAGGCTGGCGAACAACGGATTCACGGCCTCCTCGTAGGCCTGCTGGCTGGTGGCGAA